>JBEBJC010001412.1:0-1817 GCA_040080105.1 Myxococcota bacterium | reverse complement strand
CGGCTGTGCGTCGAGGGTGCGTGTGTGGTGGTCGCGGTCGACTACCCCCTCGCCCCCGAGCACCCGTTCCCGCAGGGGCTGGAGGCCGCCACCGCGACGTACGGGTGGGTCGTCGCCAACGCCGCCCGGTTCGAAGGAGACCCGGCGCGGGTGGCGATCGGAGGGGACTCCGCCGGCGGCAACCTCGCGGCCGCGGTGTGCTTGCGCCTGCGCGACCGAGGGCTGGCCCAGCCGGCGTTCCAGCTGTTGTTGTACCCGGCGACCGACCTGCGGTGTGTGTCCGCGTCGTACCACGCGCTGGGTGAGGGCTACCTGCTCACCAAGGACGCGATTGCCTGGTACCTCGATCACTTGGGCGCCGATCCACTGGACCCCAGGGCCTCGGTGCTGCTCGAGCCCGAGCTGCGCGGCCTCGCCCCGGCGATCGTCACCACCGCCGGCTTCGATCCGCTGCGGGACGACGGAGAGCAGTACGCGGCCCGCCTGCGCGACGCCGGCGTCGAGGTCGACGAGCTGCCGTTCCCGTCGATGGTCCACGGGTTCTACGCGATGGACGGGATGATCGCCGGGGCCGACGCGGCGATCGAGCGCACCGCGGCCCGCGTGCGCGAGCGGTGGGGCAGCGGGCAGGGTATCGGGGGAGTCGGGAGTCGGTGATGCGGTACGGCTGGATCTTCGCGTTCGCGGTCGGGTGTGACGACAACCTGTTCGGAGTGGCGGAGGAGTCGACCCCCTCGGGGCTCACTGGGTACGCCGGCGTGCAGGCCCTGTTCGAGTCCGATTGTTGGGCGTGCCACGGCTCGGCGCCTGCGGGCAACACGCTCGATTTGCAGACCGATCTGATCGCCGCCACGGTCGACGTGGACTCGTCGTACGGCGTGCCGTTCGTCGTGCCGGGGGATCCCGAAGGGTCGGCGTTGTACCTGAAGCTCGTGGCCGATCCTGCCGTTGGCGGGGTGATGCCGCCCGGAGCTCCGATCGCCGACGCCGAGATCGAGATCGTCCACCAGTGGATCGCCGACGGAGCCACCCAGGACGCGGCGCGATGATCGCGCTCGCGGCGCTGGCGTGTGGGTCACCGGGCCCGTCGCCTGTCGCCCCGTCGGACGCGCCCCCTGTCGCCCCGCCCTCGGCCGCGCCGCCGCCGGACGCGCCGGTGAGCCCAGGCCCCGATCTGGTGGGGGTGTGTGACGCGAGCGCAGCGGTGGCGGTGGGTCGGTTCCTGGTGGTGGCCGACGACGAGCACAACCAACTGCGGGTGTTCGACTGGTCGTCCGGCGCCGCGCCGGCGGGGGTGCTCGACCTCGCCCCGTTCGGCCTGTCCGGCGAAGCAGATCTCGAGGGGATGGCCACCACCACCGACGGGGTCACGTGGATCACCGGCTCACACGACTCGGGCAAAGGGGACACCCGTAAGCCGGAGCGGCAGGTGCTGCTCGGCGTGCGGCTGACCGCCACCGAGTCGGGCGTGACGGTGGAGCGGGTGGCAGGCCCCACCGCCGACTTCATCGAGAAGGGCCGGTGGACCAACCCGCTGATGGGGATCGTCGAGAACACGGATCGCCATCCGAGCAAGGATCCGTTGGGGTTGTCGATCGAGGGCCTGGCCGCGGGTCCGGACGGCAGCCTGGTGTTCGGGTTCCGCGCACCGATCCATGCTGGCAAGGCGCTGTTCGAGCGCCTGGACGACCCGACCGGCCTGGCGGCTGGCGGCGAGCCGAAGATCACCGGCCCCCGGTGGGCCGATCTCGGCGGGCTCGGGGTGCGCTCGGTCGAGGTGGGGGGCCCGCCCCCTCCGGGGACCACTCAGCCCGAGC
>JBEBJC010001411.1:0-1817 GCA_040080105.1 Myxococcota bacterium | reverse complement strand
GGCCTCGGCGCCGGCCCCGGCCCCGGCCCCGGTCGCGGCGGCGCCTGCCGCACAAGACCCGGCGCTCGGCCGGTGGGACCTCGAGGCCGTCCCCGCGCCCGCCCTCGGGCTGTCGATGCCCGGGCTGCGGCCCGGCGCGACGATCTCGGTGTGTCCGGTGAGCCCCCTGTCGCACGCGGTGGCGCGGGCGCTCGACGCCCGCGGGCTCCCGGCCAGCGTGGGAGACGAGCCCGTGGCCCTGGCCGACGTGGTGATCCTGACCCACGGAGCCGGCTCGGCCCCGCCCGACGCCGCCCTGCGCGACGCGTTCCTGGCGGCGAAGGCGATCGCCGCGACGTTCACCACCCGCGGGGGCTTGTTCGTCACGGTGCAGGACGCGGGCGGCGACTTCGGCCTGTCGGGCTCGGAGCGCGCCACGTTCGGCGGCCTCGCGGGCCTCGCGAAGACCGCGGCGCAGGAGTGGCCCACCGCCTGGTGTAAGGCGGTCGACCTCGAGCGCGCCGATCGGTCGGACGAGGAGCTCGCCCTGGCGCTGGTCGCCGAGCTGTTCGCCGGCGGCGCCGAGCCCGAGGTCGGGCTGAAGGCCGACGGGACCCGGCTCGCGCTGCGGTCGGTGAAGCGGGCGGTCGCGCCCGATCCGGCCGCGCACCCGATCGACCGCGACACGGTGGTGGTGGCGACCGGCGGCGCGCGCGGGGTGACCGCGGCGTGCCTGCTGGCGCTGGCGCGGGCCCGCGGTGGCCGGTACGCGCTGCTCGGCCGGACGCCGCTCGCCGAGGAGTCGGCGGTGACCCGCGGGGTCGCCGACGAGGCGGGGCTGAAGCGCACGCTGCTCGCCGAGGCGCAGAAGGCGGGCGCGATGCCGACGCCCGCCGAGCTCGGGCGGAAGGTGTCCGGGATCCTCGCCGGGCGCGAGGTCCGCGCGACGCTGGACGCGCTGAAGGCCGCCGGCGCCGACGCCCGGTACCTCGCGGTCGACGTGAACGACGCGGCGGTGCTGTCGACCGCGCTCGACGAGGTGCGGGGCGCGTGGGGGCCGATCGGCGCGCTGGTGCACGGGGCCGGGGTGCTGGCCGACAAGTGGATCGCCGAGAAGTCGCCCGAGTCGTTCGACCAGGTGTACGGCACCAAGGTCCACGGGCTGCGCTCGCTGCTCGCGGCCACGGCGAACGACCCGATCCGCGCGATCGTGTTGTTCTCGTCGGTGGCCGGCCGGTGCGGGAACCGCGGCCAGGTCGACTACGCGATGGCGAACGAGGTGCTGGCGAAGGTCGCGCACCTCGAGGCGCGCCACCGGCCCGGCGCGGTGGTCAAGGCGCTCCAGTGGGGCCCGTGGGAAGGCGGGATGGTCACCAAGGAGCTCAAGGCCCGGTTCGCGGCGCTCGGGGTCCCGCTGATCCCGATCGCGGCGGGCGCGCAGTGGATGGTCGACGAGCTCGGGGATCGGCGGGGCGTCGAGGTGGTGCTCGGCGGAGAGCCGCGGATGGCCGCGCTCGCCGACGCCGGCGGCGCCGAGCGTCAGGTGGTGCTGCGCGGCCGGGTCGACGCGAAGGCGAACCCGTACCTGCACGACCACGTGGTGGCCGGGGCGCCGGTGCTGCCGGTGGCGATCGCGCTCGAGTGGTTCGCGCGGGCGGCCCACGCGCTGCGTCCGGACCTGACCCTGACCGAGCTGCGCGACGTGAAGGTGCTCCGGGGCATCCGCCTCGACGGGTTCGACGGCGCCGGCGACTGGTTCGACGTGACCGCGCGCGAGGTCACCAACGGCACCGGCGCGGTGTTGGCGCTCACGTTGTCCCGCCCCGGCCAGGTGGCGC
>JBEBJC010001410.1:0-1817 GCA_040080105.1 Myxococcota bacterium | reverse complement strand
CCACCGATGTCGATCCGACTGCCAACTCCACGCCCCGGATCCCACTTGACGCCCCCACGGAACTGAATACATCAACGGCGTCCCGGGCGATTAACTCAGCGGGAGAGTGCCACCTTCACACGGTGGAAGTCACAAGTTCGAATCTTGTATCGCCCATCCTTTTTCTCGCTCCGCTCGCAGGGGCTCTGACCCCGCACCCTACGGCCGCTCACCTCTCGCGGTGGCCTCGACTGGGAAGCAGCGTCGAGCGTTCTCGGGTCGAAACGCCGCTCGAATCGAGATCGGTGCCCGCCGGGTTGACATGTGCATGTAGGTGCCCATATGCTCGGGCATGGCCGACGACTGTGCGCCCGAGATCGAAGCCGCGCTCGATGACCCGCTGCTCAAGGCGCTGTCCGACCCCACGCGCACCGCGCTGGTCCGGGTGCTCGCGCAGCTCGGGCGCGCCGACATCGCCACCCTCGCCGACGCGTTCCCCCAAGACCGGTCGGTGATCTCGCGCCACCTCAAGGTCCTGCACGACGCTGGCGTGGTGCGGGCGAGCAAGGATGGTCGGCACGTGGTGTACGCGCTCGACGGGGCCGCGCTGGTCGACCGGCTCGAGCGGCTGCTCGAGACCGCGCGCGCGATCGTCGCCCGCTGCTGCCCGTAGCCCCTCGGGCGCCCCAATATGTGCATATGTGTGCCTATTTACACGGAGTGCCGATGATCCCGTTCGAGCTGATGATGACGATGGCGCTGATCGGTGCCGTCGACGTGATGTACTTCCACCTGTACCGGTTCCGGCTGTTCGAGCGGCCCGACAGCGTGGCCGAGGAGTGGACCCACCTCGCGCGTCACCTGTTGTTCCTCGGGATCGTGGCGGTGATGGTGGCCGACCCGCCGTACGCCCGGGCCGTGTTGGTGGGCCTGTTCGCCGTCGACGTGGCCAACAACGGGATCGACGTGTGGCTCGAGCGGGGGTCGCGGGCGGCGCTCGGGGGCTTGCCGTCGGCGGAGTACGCGCTGCACGTGGCGTCGACGCTGGTGGGCGGGATGGCGATCGGCGCGTTCCTGTGGGCGCCTCCCACCCCGCTCACGGCGACGCAGGAGGTGCGGGGCGGGATCACGCTCGCGCTCGGGGCCGCGCTGTTCGCGCTCGAGGCCGGGTTGTTCGCCCGAGCGCAGCTCAGCGGGACGGCCCCGCGTCGAACCACGCCTTGACCTGGGCGAGTCGGGCGCGCGGGTCGGTGAACGCCATCCACGCGCGCACCCGGTCGGCCGACGGCCGGGTCCGGGCGAACACGTCGTCCGACAGGTCGGCGAGCCGGGTGGACGCGAGCGGGATCCCCCGCGCGAGCACCCACTCGATCGTGTCGGCGTCGACCTCGGGGTCCTCGTCGGGCTGCACCCGCCACCGCCCGCCGCCGAGCGCGCGCACCAGGGTGCGCGCCGGCTGCGGAATCGGAGGCCGCGCGAGAACGGGTGAAACTCGGCGAGCCAGACCCGCGCCCCCTCCACCGCCCCACCGGGCGCCACGAACCCGACGAGCCCGCGCGTCTCCCCGTCGAGCCGCTCCAGGTCGGCCGGATCGTCGGGGGTGAACGTGAGCACCGGCCAGGGCTCCTCGACCTCGAACCCCTCCACGTCGAACGGCCGATCGTCGACCGTGGGTGGGGCCCAGGTCCAGCTCTCGTCACCGCCGTCGTCCCCTTCCGCGGCGTCGGCCGAGGGGACCGGGCAGCCGAGGGCGTGCCACTCGGCCCACCGGCGGTCGAGCACCGCGTTGACCCGGGTGGAGGTGCCGTCGTCGTCCGGCAGGCGGTACGGGTCGCCGA
>JBEBJC010001409.1:0-1823 GCA_040080105.1 Myxococcota bacterium | reverse complement strand
CCGCGAACAGCTCGAGGTCGAGGCCGGCGAGCACCACGTGCGCGCCGTACCGCGCGTCGAGCCCGCCCCGCGCGACCCGCCGCGGGCCGACCGCGCCCGGGCGGGGCGGGAGCGCCGGCGCGGCCGGGACCCGAGGCGGGCCGTCGTACACCACCCGACCCGCCGACAGCGCGACCTCGCGGGTCGCCCACGGGGCCACCCGCGCGCCCCGGTGCTCGGCCAGCACCACCACCAGCCCTTCGGCCGACGACCGGCGCAGGTGCTCGAGCAGCGCGTCGGCCCCGGCGGGGTCGAGGTGGGCGAGCGGCTCGTCGAGCAGCACCACCCGCGCGCCCCCGGACAGCGAGGCGGCAGTGACCAGCCGCTGTTGCTGGCCTGTCGACACCCTGCGCGGGTCGCGGCCGCCGAGGCCCGCGAGCCCGGCCCGCTCCCGCTCGCGGGCGATCGCCGCCTCGACCTGCGCCGGGGCGGTCCCGGCGCACTCGGGCCCGAAGCCGAGCTCGTCGTCGACCGTGCCGCACACGAGCTGGTCACCCGGGTCCTGCCCGACGAACCCGACCCGACCCGGGCGGTCGGCCGGCGACAGCGCGCCCGGGTCGACGCCGTCGAGCGCCACCCGCCCCTCGGTCACCCCCCAGCCGGAGCGGGCGCACACCCCCGACAACAGGCGCAGCAGCGTGGTCTTCCCCGCGCCGGACGCGCCGGACAGCCACACGCGCTCGCCCGCGCCGATCGACAGGGTGATCGGGCCCACCCGCGGACCGTCGCCGCCATAGCGGTACGTTGCGCCGGTGACCTCGATCACGGCGCGACCCGCGCCAGGCTGCGCGCGATCGGCGCGGCGACCACACACCCGATCGCCACGTACAGGAACCCCGGGACCGCGGCGAGCGTCGCGACGTACCAGCCGGCGTAGTACAGCCGGTACAGGGTGGCGGAGGTCGCGAGGCCGAGCCCCACACACGCCGCGTTCGCGAGCCCGAGCCCGAGCGCGAGCCGCGCGGTGCCAGCCACCCCGCGGGTCGGGCCGAAGGTGTACAACGCGGCCTCGTGCACCGCGATCACCGCGCCCACGTACACCAGGTCGGTCGGGTGTACGCCGCCGAGCGCGAGCGCGCGCAGCACGAACCCGACCGCGGTGACCGCCGCGAACACCCCCGGGCGCGGCGACAGCGTGAGCAGGGTCGCGAGCAACACCGCGCGGAACCCGTCGTCGAACAGCCCGGTCAGCAGCGGCGCGAACGGCCCGAGCACCGCGGCCACCGCGAGGCCGACGAGCTGGAACGCGGCGCCGACCACGAACGTGGCCCCGGCGAACAGCCCGATGGTCACGAGCTCGGTCGTGCGGGTGCGCGCCAGGAACGCGCGGTGGCCGGCCGCCACCACGACCCACCCGACGACGCTCGCCGACAGCGCGGCGGCGAACCCGAGCGGGGCCGCCCGCCCCGCGCGGTCGACCGCGAACGGCGCGCGCAGCTCGTGCGCCGGGGTCGCGGCGCCGAGCGGGATCACCGCGACCCGCCGCACGACCTGCGCCGGGGCGACCACTGCGTCCCGATCGACGTACAGCGGCAACGCCGCGCGGGCCGAGCCCCGGGCCGGCACCCGCACCACCACCGACACGAACGGCTGGTCCTCCTGCCCGCGGGCGCGCGACCGGAACGCGGGGATCGGGCTGCCGTCGGGCTGCTCGACCGACGCCCGCACCACCACGTCGATCGGCGCGTCGGTGGCGTTCGCGAGCTCGACCGCGTGCCACGCCGCCGGGGCGTCGTCGGGCGGCCGCGGCCCGAACCACGGCGGGTCGACCCGGATCCGGTCGG
>JBEBJC010001408.1:0-1823 GCA_040080105.1 Myxococcota bacterium | reverse complement strand
CGCACCGACCGCACGACTCGTGCTACCCTCCAGCCCATGCCCAGGGAAGCCGGCGATGCAGCGGGACCATGGCGGAGGCCCTTATCCTACCTGTCCCCCGGTCGCCCCAGTCGGCCGGGCTGGTGCTGCTGCGCGAGGCCCTCGCCGGGCAGACCGTGGCCGGCGGACCGGCGAAGCTGGTGGAGGTGCTGCTCGCCGTCGCGAAGTCCCACGGGGCCACCGTGCGGTGCAGCGCGGTCGTGGAGCGGATCCGGGTCGAAGGCGGCGCGGTCCGCGGCGTGACGCTCGCGGGCGGGGAGTCGATCGATGCCGGGCTGATCGTGAGCGCCGCCGACCCCAAGCGGACCCTGCTGGAGCTGGTGGGCCCGCGGGACCTGCCGCTGCGGGCCGAGGAGGAGATCCGGGCGCTGCGGACCCGGGCGACCAGCGCGAAGCTGCACCTCGCGCTGTCCCGGGGCCCGCGGTTCGCCGATCGACCGGTGGAGCGGGTCCGGATCGCGTTGGACCCGAACCACCTGGAGCGGGCCTTCGACGACGCCAAGCACGGCCGCCTGCCGGCCGATCCGGCGCTGGATCTGGCGATCCCGAGCGTCTCGGACCCGAGCCTGGCGCCGGCGGGGCACCACGCGCTGTCGATCCACGTCTTCGGCGTGCCGTACGCGCCGGTCGGCGGGTGGGCCGGGGCGCGGGAGGCGCTGGTGGACACGGTCGTCCGGTCGCTGGCCCGGTTCGATCCCGAGCTGCCCTCGGCGATCGTGGCCGCCGAGCTGGTGGACCCGCCGGAGCTCGAGGCGCGGTACGGAGTGTCGGGAGGCCACCTGATGCACGGCGAGCACGCCCTCGACCAGCTGTGGGTGATGCGCCCGGGGATGGCGCTCGCGTCGCACGAGACGCCGATCCGCGGGTTGTACCTGGGCTCCGCTGGCAGCGCGCCCTACGGGTGGCCCGGAGCGGCGGCCGGCCTGGGCGCGGCCGGGATCGCGACGGAGGAGCGGTGATCGCGTGGCTGTCGGCGGCGTTCGCCGGGGACGGCACCACGGTCCAGCACGTCCACGAGCTCGAGTGGGCCCGGGCGGACCTGATCCAGCTCGCGAGCCAGCTCCCCGGAGCCGAGCCCGAGACCCGCGCGGCGGCGGTCACCGCGATCGGGCGGCTCCGCAACCCCGACGCGGTCGAGATCCTGGTCGAGTCGGAGGCCGATCCCGACGAGCGGGTGCGGGTCGCCGCAGCGGAGGCGCTGGGGTGGACCCCGGGCGCGGCGACCGAGATCCGGCGCTGGCTGGCGACGGTGCCGGCGCCGAAGTCCCCGGCGGAGCTGGCGCAGGGCGAGCACGGCGTCACGGTCGCGCTGATCGAGGGGCTCGGGTTCCAGGATCAGCCGGCGGACGTGCCGTTGCTGGTGGGGTACCTGTCCGAGCCCTGGCCGATCGGGTCGGCGGCCGCGCGGGCGCTCGGTCGGCTGGCGATCCACAAGGTCGCCGGGGTCCAGGCGGCGGCCGATCCGCTCTGCGCGCGGTTGGGCGCGCTGGACCCCCGCACGGTGGCCGACGTGGCCTGGGCGCTGTCGCGGGTCGGGTTGAAGGGGGCGTCGCCCGCGAGCGTGGAGGCGGTCCGGCGGACCTTGAGCGGCGGCGGCTACGAGACCACCCGGGCGCTGCTGGTGAAGGCGGTGTGGCCGGTGCTCGACAAGGCCGGGCGCGACGAGCTGTTCCTCGCCGCGGCCACCGACCGGTCGCGGCTGGTGAAGGTCGCGGTCCTGAACGCGCTGACCCGGGACGACGTCGAGGCAGACGTGGTCTCCGCCTGGCTGTCCGACCCGGACC
>JBEBJC010001407.1:0-1823 GCA_040080105.1 Myxococcota bacterium | reverse complement strand
CCGAACACCTCCAGCCGCTGGCAGTCGAACCGCACGCTCCGTGCCATCGCTCCTCCCACCACGCACGTACCAGCGGGAAAGGCCAGGATCTGTCCGACTTTAGCTGCTCGGGGGCACGGGCACGGGCACGGGCACGGGCTGGGGAGGAGCCGCGGGGCGAGGCCGCTGCGCGGCCTACGCCCCACGGGCTCCTAACCGATGTCGCGGACCGCGGCCTCGAGCCGGCCGAGCCGTTCCCGCGCCACCTCGCGTGCGGCGTCGAGCCCGGTGACCACCGGCTCGACCACCTCGAGGTACACCTTGAGCTTCGGCTCGGTCCCCGACGGTCGGAGCAACACCCGGTCCGCCCCGAGGGTGAACGCCAACACATCGGCGGGCGGGCGCCCGCTGCTGGTGGGGACCGCGTGGTCGACGAACCCGGTGACCCGGACGCCGCCGAGCTCGGTCCACGGCCGCGCCCGGACCGAGGCCATCGTTTCGGCGATCCGGCGCAACCCGGCCGCGCCCGGCGCGGTCACCGTGACCTGCGACCCGAGGTGCACCCCGTACCGGCGGTACAGCGCGTCGAGCGCGTCGAGCAGGGTCTCCCCGCGGGACGCGAGGTGCGCCGCGAGGTCCGCCACCAGCAGCGCCGCCGACAGGCCGTCCTTGTCGCGCACCACCGATCCGACGCAGACGCCGAGCGCCTCCTCGTACCCCAACACGAACCGCGCGGGGGAGGACTCGGCCGCGTGCGCGATCCACTTGAACCCGGTCCAGGTCTCCGCGTAGTCGGCCCCGTGTGCGGCCGCGATCCGACCGAGCAGCGTCGACGACACCACGGTGGTCGCCACCAGCCGCCGCTCCGAGGCGGAGCCCTCCGACAGCAGGTCCTCGGCGAGCAGCGTGCCCACCTCGTTCCCCGACAGGCGTCGACCGCGCACCGCCACCGCGATCCGGTCGGCGTCGGGGTCGTTCGCCAGGATCAGGTCGGCGTCGACCCGCTCCGCCAGAGCGAGCGCGAGGTCCAGCGCGCCCTTCTCCTCCGGGTTCGGGAACGCCACCGTCGGGAACGCGCCGTCGGGCTCGAACTGCTCCGGCACCACCACCACGTCGGTGTGGCCCGCCGCCGCGAGCACCCGCAGCGCGAGCTCGCCGCCGACCCCGTGCAGCGGCGTGTACACGATGCGCACCGTGCGCCCGGGGCGGTGCACCCGCAGCGCCGCGACCTCGCGCAAGTAGGCGTCGACCAGCCCGGAGGGCACCTCGTCGACCCGGTCCCCGAGCGGGATCGCGAGGGTGGGGCCGACCGCGTCGATCGCGGCCGAGATCTCGGCGTCGGCGGGCGGCACGATCTGCCCCCCGGACGGGCCGTACACCTTGTACCCGTTGTCGCCCGGGGGGTTGTGCGACGCGGTGACCATCACCCCGGCCCGCCCCCCGAGCGCCCGCACCGCGTACGCGACCAGCGGCGTCGGGCACACCCCGGGGAACCGCACCACCGGCAGGCCGGCGCCGGCGAGCACCCGCGCCGCGTCGTCGGCGAACGCAGCGGACCCGCGGCGCGCGTCGCAGCCAACCACCACCGGGCCCCCGCCGCTCCCCGTGCGCGCCACCCACTGCGCGAGCCCGGCGGTCACCCGGCGGACCAGCGCCCGGTTCATTCGCCCCGGCCCCGGGCCGAGGGCGCCGCGGATCCCGGCCGTGCCGAACGCCAGCCGCTGGCCGAACGCGTCCTCGAGCTCGGTCGGGTCGGCGCGGGCGAGCATCTGCTCCGCGAGCGCGCGGGTCTCGGGATCCGGGTCGTCGGCGATCCACCGCCGGGCCTGCTCGATCCCTCGCAC
>JBEBJC010001406.1:0-1827 GCA_040080105.1 Myxococcota bacterium | reverse complement strand
GCGGTGGCGCTCGGGTACCTGAAGCTCGGCGTGGAGCACATCCTCACCGGGTGGGATCACCTGGTGTTCCTCGCCGGGCTGCTGCTGGTCACTCGCTCGCTGCGGGCGATCGCGGCGGTGGTCACCGGGTTCACCGTGGCCCACTCGATCACGCTGACCCTGGCGGCGCTCGGCTGGGTGTCGGTCCCGTCGTCGCTGGTCGAGCCCGCGATCGCGGCGTCGATCGCGTTCGTCGGCATCGAGAACGGCTTCGATCCTCCGGTGAACCGGCGGTTCGCGCTGACGGCGGCGCTCGGCCTGATCCACGGGCTCGGGTTCGCCGGGGCGCTCGCCGACGTGGGCTTGCCGGCGGGCCAGGTGCCGCTGGCGCTCGCGACGTTCAACCTCGGCGTCGAGCTCGGCCAGTTCGGCGTCGTGTTGGCGGCGCTCCCGCTGCTCCTCGCGGCCCGCCGCGCGAGCTGGGGTCCCGCCGCGGTGCGCGTGGGCTCGTGGGCGATCGCCGCGCTCGGGCTGTATTGGTTCGTCGACCGCACCATCCTCACACTGTGAGCGAACCCGGCGCGGTACCTCCGACCCAGCGGAGGTGGTCGTGGCACGGATCGAGCGGCTGTACAAGAACGATCGGCGCGGAGTCCTGACGTTCGAGATCGAGCAGGACGACGGCGCGGTGGTGGTGCGCGAGGGCGTGCGGCCGCTCGGGCTGTCCGAGGTGTCGCGCGAGGTCCACCCCGACGCCGCGACCGCGTTCGCCGCGGTCGACGCCCTGGTGGCCGCGCGGACCAGCGAGGGGTGGCAGCTCGCGATCCACCCGGACCCCCACGCCGCCCGGTACTTCGCCGAGGGGTTCGCCGCGCAGCTCGCCCGCGACTTCGGGGTGAAGCTCCTCGACCCGGACGACGGGGTGTTGCGCGACACCGAGGCGCTGTACGGCCGCGCGATGCCGCCCGAGCTCGCCCGGCTGCTGCGGCTGCGCGGCTCGGCCCAGCTCGGGTGGTGCAACTTCGGCGAGTGGCGGATCTGGCCCGACGACCTCGTCCCGCTGGACCTCGACGAGGGCTCGAACACGTTCGAGGAGCTGCTCGTGCGGTTCCACTCCCACGCCCTGCGGCTGTTCCTCACCGATCTGGTCCCGTTGGGGACCGCCGGGAACGGCGACGGGTACCACGCGTTCGTCGACCTGCTCCGCCCGGACGACGCGGTGGTGATGATGTACGACCACGAGGAGGGCGGGCTCGATCCGTTCGCGGACGCGGTGTCGTCGCTCGCCGAGCTGAACCGATTGTACGTGGCGAACGGCGACGGCGACGGTGACGGTGAGCGAGACGTGCTGGACGAGCTGCGGCGAGGGATGACCCGGCTCGAGCGCCGGGTCGCGCCGTCGTGGCACTACCGGCAGGTGGTGGAGAACTCGACGGTCAGCCCGTCGCTCGAGCTGCCGACCGCGGCGAAGTTCCTGTGGTTCCGCAGCATGTGGATCGCGAAGCTGATGGAGGGGGACGTCCGCGACGCCGGCGGGTGGTTCAAGCCGCTCATCGAGTTCCACCGCAAGCAGATGGACTTCCACGACGCGAAGCACTACGCGACGTTCGGCTTGCCCTCGCGCGGGTTGTACTGGCTGTTCTGGCTGTACTTCTTCGACAAGCCCGAGCTCGACGAGGCGATCGGCATCCTGCGCCAGGCCCCGTCGCGGCTGGTGCGCGACGCGGCGGCGGTGTTCGCCGAGCTCGCGGCGGGGCGGACCCACGTGGGCAAGCTCGACTTCGCGGAGACCCGGCGCCGGTTCGCCGCGCTCGGGCTGGACCCGGCCGAGCAGGAGCGCCGGGAGGC
>JBEBJC010000302.1:0-8838 GCA_040080105.1 Myxococcota bacterium | reverse complement strand
GGGTCGGGGTCGAGTACCGTCAGCCGTTCACCGCGGTCACCGGGGTGGCGCAGGGCCCGGGCAACGCGCTGTCGGACGGGTCGGGCGTGCTGGTGGTGGGCCAGGACTTCGGTCCGCTCGGGTTCAGCACGAGCGGGAACTTCGGCGGCGAGGTGGTGTTCGCCGGGTACGGCATCGTCGCGCCCGACCTCGGCTACGACGACTACGCGGGGGTCGACGTGCGCGGCAAGGTCGTGCTCGCGATGCGGTACGAGCCCGGTGAGGACGACCCGGACAGCCCGTTCGACGGCAAGCGACCGTCGCGGTACTCCGACCTGCGCGACAAGGCGATGCGCGCGCGCAACGCCGGCGCCGCCGCGCTGATCTTCGTCGCGCCCGCCCGCGGCGACGACGACCAGGACAAGGTCCCGCCGCTGGTCAGCGGGGGCCCGACGTCCCGCGCCGGGCTGCCGGTGCTCCAGGTCACCCGCAAGGTCGCCGATCGGTGGCTGCGGCGGGCCGGCAAGACGCTCGGCGAGATGCAGGCCCAGATCGACGCGAAGACCCACCCGGCGTCGATCCCGCTCCCGGGCCTGTCGGTGTCGGGCACGGCCGACGTGACCCAGACCGAGGCCCAGGCCTGGAACGTGGTGGCGCAGCTGCCGGGCGCGGGCGAGCTCGCCGACCAGGTGGTGGTGCTGGGGGCACACTACGACCACCTCGGCCACGGCGGCGACGGGTCGATGCGACCCGACTCGACCGACATCCACAACGGCGCCGACGACAACGCCTCGGGCACGGCCGCGATGGTGTGCGCGATGGCCGCCCTCGCGCAGAACCCGCCGGCGGGCGAGTCGCGCCGGTCGATCCTCGGGGTCGCGTTCACCGCGGAGGAGATCGGCCTCGGCGGGTCCCAGCGATACGTCGAAGCCCCGCTCGTCCCGCTCGACCACACCGCGGCGATGGTGAACCTCGACATGGTGGGGCGGGTCCGGGACAACCAGATCCACGCGCTCGGCACCGACTCGGCGCCCGAGTGGCCGGCGCTGGTCACCGCCGCGGCCGTCGCCGAGGGGCTGCAGGTCCAGACCGGGGGCGACGGGTACGGCCCGTCCGACCACTCGTCGTTCTACGCCGCCGGGATCCCGGTCGTGCACCTGTTCTCCGGCGCCCACGAGCAGTACCACACCCCCGATGACGACGCGGCGTTGCTGAACGTGCCGGGGGGCTCCCAGGTGACCCGGATGGTGGTGGACCTGGCGAGCGCGCTCGCCACCCGCCCGGCGCCGCCCACCTGGACCCGCAGCGTGGCCGGGCCGCCCTCGCGCGGCGACTCGCGCGGGTACGGCGCGTACCTCGGGACCGTGCCGAGCTTCGACCAGCCGCGCGACGCGAGCGGCGGGGTGAAGCTCGCCGACGTGAAGGCGGGGGGCCCGGCCGAGCGGGCCGGCGTGCGCGCGGGCGACGTGGTGATCGGGCTGTCGGGGGCCGAGGTCGAGACGCTGCCTGACCTGTCGTTCCTGCTGCAGGACCACAAGCCCGGTGAGACGGTCGAGGTGGTGGTGCTGCGCAGCGGGCAGCAGCTGTCGTTCAAGGCGACCCTCGGCAAGCGCGGCGAGGGCACGGCCGCCGCCTCCGCGACCAACCCGGGCACCCACGTGGACCGGTACGAGGTCGGCGCCGACGCGCCCCTGCCGGGCGACTGGGTGCCGACCGCCGGCAAGGCGGTGCCCACGCTGCTCGAGCCCGGGGAGAAGCACCTCGCCGACCTGCGTCAGCTCACGTTCGGCGGTGAGAACGCCGAGGCGTACTGGTCGCCCGACGGTCGATCGCTGATCTTCCAGCGCACCCCCGGGCCTGGCACGTGTGACCAGCAATACCTGATGGACCTCACCACCGGGGGGGTCACCCGGCTGTCGTCCGGCGACGGCCGCACCACCTGCGGGTACTACGACTACTCGGGCCAGGATCGGTTCGTGTACGCGACCACCGAGGGCGGCGGCGACGCGTGCCCGCCCGTGCCGGACCGGTCACAAGGCTACGTGTGGCCGCTGTTCGAGACGTACGAGCTGGTCTGGCACACGCCCGGGCAGGACCCGGTCCCGTTCCTGCCCCACGCCGGGTACGACGCCGAGGCGACCGGGTGCATGAAGGACGGCCGGCTGGTGTTCACCTCGGTGCGCGACGGCGACCTCGAGCTGTACCTGGTCAACCCCGACGGCACCGGCCTCGAGCGGCTCACCGACGCCCCGGGGTACGACGGCGGGGCGTTCTTCGACCCGAAGTGCACCGGGATCACCTGGCGGGCCGGCCGGCCGACCGGCGCCGACCTGGTGGACTACAAGAAGAAGCTCGCGAACAACCTGGTCGAGCCGGACGCGCTCGAGATCTACTGGATGGACCTGAAGACGCGCAAGGTCGAGCAGCTCACCGACAACGGGGCGGCGAACTTCGGCCCGTACCCGCTGCCCGACGGCACCGGCGTGGTGTACGCGAGCAACGCGGGCAGCGCCGGCGGCCCCGAGTTCGACCTGTTCCTGGTGAAGCGGGCCACCAAGCGGTCGCCGGCGACGGAGCCCGAGCGCATCACCACCGCGCGCTCGTTCGACGGGTTCCCGATGTTCAGCCCCGACGGGAAGTGGCTCGTGTTCGGCAGCAACCGGGCGACCCCGGAGGGCAAGCGCGACACGAACCTGTTCGTGGCGCGGTGGGTTCCGTGAGGAGCCAGTCCGTTTCGACCGCGCGAGCCGCAGATCACCGGGTGGCCATCACCAGAACGACCTCCGGCGCGGCGGTCGATCGTTCGGACCGCACCTCGCGCAGCCCCAGTTCGCGCAGCGCGGCCTCCACCCGGTCGGACTGGGGGAAGTGGTAGATCGGGTCGCGGAATCGCGCAGGGATGTCGTCCCCTTCGGGCCGAAAGGCGAGCAACAGTCGACCGTCGGGGTGAAGCGCTGCCGCGAGATGCGCCACCGTCGCCGGGATGTCCTCCCAGAAGTACAGGCAGTGGACCGAGAAGATCCGATCGAAACTCTGGCCCTCCAGTGCGAGAGCGTCGGCGTCACCCAGGCGCACTTCGACCTGCGGTGTGTGCCGGTTGTGGTGCCGAGCCTGTCGGACCATGACCTCAGAGGCGTCGATCCCGAGCACCCGTCCAGCTGTCGCACGGCGGGCGGCCTCGCGCAGGGCGTGGCCCGGCCCCGACCCGATCTCGAGCACGCGATCGCCGCGGCGTATCTCGAGCCGGTCGAGGACCTCGGCGTTGAGCCGCGCGTGCTCCCGGCGCCAGACGAGGCCGAGGAGTCGGCCGACCAGGCCCGTCGGCGAGGCGGCCTGCCGGTTGAGGGCCCGCGCGATCCACCCGCGGTCGGCGGCGACGTACGCGAGCCCCGCGAAGAACACCAACGCTGGAGCGATCGCCCCGAGACCCGGAGCGGTCGCTCGGGCACCCGTGGAGAGGTGGCCGTACCGCTTCACCTCCGGCCACCACTCCACCATGCGTCCCGTTGGGCCGCGGCACACGTACACCGCCAGATCGTGGTCGCCCGGCCGGGCCATCGGGGCGTCGATCCGAGCCGCCTCCTCGCAGGTCCGGTAGTGGCTCCGAAGCCAGTCGAGCGCGACACCGTACGCGATCAGGACTTCGCCGCGGTCGCCGTCGGGTCCCCAGAGGTAGTACGACAGGTGGCCGCTGACCGCCCTGGGGAGGGTGGTGTCTCGGAGGACGTTCACCGCGGACGCCTGGGCGTACGACTGCGTGAGGATGCTGACCTTCTCCTGGTCGGCCGACGGAAGCGCTTCGTAGACCCTCCCGACGGTGGCGGCGTGCTCCTCCCAGCCGTACATGCCGTGAAGGTCGTGTGTGAGCCCGATCGGAGGCACCGCCCAGCCCAGGAGCGCGCCCACCGCTCGGTCGACGGTCGGAAGCGGCAGCACCGGCAACGTGACCAGGCCCAGCGCGAGACCGGTAGCGCAGAGTGACCCAGTGAACGCGCGGTACATCACGGGCCGTCCGACCAGCGCTCGCTCCAGCGCGATCGCCCCGGCCGCGAGGACCGGCGGGTAGGCGCTCGCCAGGTAGTACGGCTTCCCGCACGCACCGAGCAGGACGATGAACATCACGAGGAACAGGAGCGCGAACGGCCGGGCCGGCTCACCCCGCGCCGTGAACGCCCACCCGAGACCGGCGAGCCACACCGGCGCCGCGAGCGGATGGAAGTACAACAGCTGGCCCGCGACGAAGAGGAGTCGTCCCTGCTCTGCGAGCACCTCGCCCCGCAACGTGTGGAGGAACTCGAGTGTGGCGTTGTCGTGCTGCACCTGCCATCCGAGGTTTGGTAGCACCAGCACACCCGCGATGCCGGCACCCACCCACGGCCAGGGCGACGCGAACGCGCGCCGGTCCACGGCGACGAGGCCGAGGGCCAGCGCTGCGCCCCACAGCCCGGAGCTGTGTTTCGCCATGACACCAAGCCCCAGCGCGACCCCCGCGGCGAGCCAGGGCCAGGACTCGCCGCGCGCGCGGGCCCGGACCACGAAGTAGGCTGCACACGTGCAGAGGAACACCTCGACGACCGGGATGTCCAACATCGCCGCCATGCGCAGGTTCGCGGGCGCCACCAGGAGGGCGAGCAGCGCGACGAGCTGAGCCCACACGCCACCTCCCCACTCCCGCACGATCAGGGCCGTGAGCGCCAGAGTCCCGGTCCCGGCCACGATCGCCGGCAATCGGAGCAGGAGGAGCCCGCCACCGAGGTCGTCGGCGACGCGGGCGATCCACGGGATCAGCGGAGGATGGTCGACGTAGCCGAACGCGAGGTGCCGACCGCACTCGACGAAGTACAGTTCGTCACCGTGGTAGCCGTACCGACCGACGAGCGCGAGGTGCACCGACGCCTTGACGGCGCACAGACCGACGACGACGGCGAGCGCCGCGCGATCCCAGCGGGGCGGTCTCACGGGACGCGCACCGCTGCGATGACATCCTCGGGCCGACGCCACACCTGCGTCTGGCAGAACACGCGCAACGCGCACCCAGTCAGCTCGAGCGTGCCGCCGACCAGCTTCACGGTGCCGGTGTAGGTGCGCCCGTCGTCCGGGTTGTACAGAGATCCCTCGGTCCAGGTGTCGGGCGCCGTCTCTCGCAGACCGTCGATGATCCGGATCCCGACCAGAGGCCTGGCGCGCTGCGCCGGCTCCGGGTTCCGACCGTCCGTGCGCGGGCGCCCGCCGGCGTCCGTCGGTTCCCACAGCCACGAGATCTGGCCGCACATAGCGGTCGGGTCGCCGTCGCAGGGTGCGAGCTCGACAATGGACCCGAAGCCACTCGTCGCCCACTTCCCGGCGATGTCCGACGGCCCTGCATACGCGGCCTCCGCCAACCACAACAACGTCATCGCGGCCTCCTCGGTGTGATGAGCAGGAGCGCGTGTGACACGAAGTCCACCACCGCCTGCTCGGCCTCGTCGTCGGTCACCTGTTGCGGCGACGGATCGAAGTGTCGGTGCATCGCCCAGAAGGCGACGGTCTCCAGCACCGTCCGCGCGACGACCTCCGGGGAAGCCATGGGGCGGTACCGGTCACTGGCGATGCCACGCGCGATGACGTGGACAAGCAGCTGGTGCTGTGCCCACCGGCCTTCGGCGAACCACACCCCGCCGAGCTCTGGATATTCGGCGGCGCACCGATCCACGAGCTTCAGCACCAGCCGGTTGCGCGCGAGCCGACGGTACAGGTCGGAGAGGACCGCCGCGAGCTCGTCGCGAGGGTCGTCGATGACCAGGTCACCCGAGGCCACCCTCAGCAGTACCAGGTCGGCTGTCTCGCCGGCGAGGCGTTCCTGCACGAACGCCACCGTGGCGCCGGGAGCTGGGGTGCGCAGGGGGAGCTCGTCGACGCGCGGCAGGGTGACGTGCCCGTCTGCGTGCCGAACGACGGCATCGAACAGCGCGTCCTTCGACTCGACATACCCGTAGAGCGTGCCTTTCGCGACCCCGAGCGCGTCCGCGACATCCGCCATCTGGGTGAGGCGGTAGCCGTTGGTGATGAACGTCCGCGTCGCGACATCGACGAGCCGGCGAAAGCGGTCGGCAGGGATGGATCGAGCCATGCCCGATTCATAACCGACCGACTGGGTCAGTCAATATTTTAGGGATGGACAGCTGGCTCCGTTAGCGCTAACTTACGTAAGTGATGACTAACGTAGACGCCCAACTCGACGCCCTCGGTGACCGGACTCGGCGGACCGTGTTCACCCGGCTGCGCGAAGGTCCGCGATCGGTGGGCCAGTTGTCGGCCGGCCTCGACGTGTCCCGCTCCGCTGTGTCGCAGCACCTGCGGGTCCTCAAGGACGCGGGCCTGGTCTCGGATCGACCGGAAGGGACCCGGCGGGTGTACTCGGTCGACCGGAGCGCGCTGGCGGCGGTGCGTGAGTGGCTCGACGGCTTCTGGGACCAGGCGCTGACCACATTCCGTACGGCTGCCGAGGCCGAAGCGGCCACCCGTCGATCCGGGGAGAAGGAACCGTCATGACCGCCGAGCTTCGTTGGCTACTGTGGACCGCGTTGTTGTCGGGGAGCCTGTGGATTCCGTACATCGTGGGCATCAACGTCACCGATTACCCGGGCAAGGCGGGGCAGTTCTCGCGCCCTCCGGACCCAGCGACGATGGAGCCGTGGGTCCACCGCGCCTGGCGCGCCCACCTGAACAGCCTCGAGCAGCTCCTTCCGTTCGCGGTCGTGGTGCTCGTCGGCCGGCTGGCGGACGTTTCGACCCCGGCGACCCGGTTCTGCGCGGGGTTGTACTTCGCGCTGCGCCTGGTTCACGCGATCGGCATGATCAGCGGCCTGGCACGGCTTCCGGTGCGGCCGGCGCTGTACTTCACCGGCTGGGTCGCGATGCTCGTGTTCGCCTGGCAGATCCTGACTCATTCCTGAGCCCGGAGGCACCGATGAGCACCGATCCGAACTCCGTCCGCAAGACCCTCACGGTGCGAGCTCCCGCCGAGGTGGCCTGGGACGTGTTCACCGCTGGGATGACCCGGTGGTGGCCGCTGGAGACCTACAAGATCGGGGCTCCGCCAGCGGTAGCAGTGGCGATGGAGCCATGGGTCGGAGGGCGGTGGTTCGAACGCGGCGAAGACGGGAGCACTTGCGACTGGGGGCGAGTCCTGGTTTGGGATCCGCCCCACCGGCTGGTGCTCACCTGGGACATCACGGCCGAATGGCAGTTCGACCCGGAGCTGAACACCGAGATCGAGGTCCGGTTCGTCCCGATCGGCTCCGACATCGTCCGAGTGGAGCTCGAGCACCGTCGGCTCGATCGGTACGGCAGCCGCCGAGACGAGATGCGCGAGATCTTCGACAAGGGGGGGGACTGGGGGCGAGTGCTGGAGCGGTTTGCGGAGATCGCGGCTGGTTCGTGATCTTCATGGGTCGGTCCGCTCGGTGGGGATGTTCGCGGCGAGCCACGCCGAGGTGCCTCCCGCCAGGGACCGCGCCCGAACGCCGAGTGCCCGCAGGCGCGCGGCTGCTTCGGCAGAGCGTCCGCCGCCCTTGCCGCAGGTGGTGACGACGAGGTCGGCGCGGCGGAGCGGGTCCACAGGGCCCAGGAGGTGCGCGCCGGGGACGTGGCGCGCCCCTGCGACGTGACCTGCCGCGAACTCCTCGGCGGTGCGCACATCGAGCACGATCACGTCGCGCCGTTCGGCGCGCAGCTGGCCGAGCGCGTCGACGGTGATCTCGTCCTCGTTCATCGGGTCCTCCGCTCGGTCATGCGGACCAGGGCGACGACCCCGGCCGCGAAGGTGATCGCCGCCACCATCCAGACCGCGGGGTCGAGGCCGAACGCGTCGGCGACGAGCCCGGCGGACAGCGCGCCGACGGCGTAGCCGAGATCGCGCCACAGCCGGTACACGCCGACCGCCGACGCCCGCCATGTCGGGTGCGCCACGTCCCCGATCGTCGCGAGGAGCGTCGGGTAGACCATCGCGGTGCCGAGACCCAGCAGGACGTTGCCTGCCGCGAAGCCTCCGAAGTCTCCCGACAGCGCGACGGCCCCGATCCCCACCGCCTGGACCCACATGCCCGCGACGATCAGGCCCTTGCGCCCGATGTGGTCCGACAACCCGCCGGTGACGAGCTGCGCCAGGCCCCACACGGCCGGGTAGATCGCCGCGAGCGCGCCGATGGACGCGAGATCGAGCCCCGCTCGAGCGTAGAGCACCGGGAACAGGCCCCACGCCATCCCGTCGTTGAGGTTGTTGACGAGGCCGGTCTGGCTCACGGCGGACAGGGTCGGGTCTCTCCACGTCGCGCGGGCGAACACTTCGCGTTGCGAGAGCGTCGCCTCGCCGCCGACGTGCTGGCTCGCCTCGTGCGCCACGTGGTGGTGCGTCTCCCGGACGAACAGGGCCGACGACAGGAGCCCGAGCGCGATGAACCCCACCCCGAGGAGGAACGGTTCGGGCCGCAGGTGCGTCGCCTGCGCCACCGCCCCGGTCACGAGCGCGGAGACCGCCACCGCGAGGTAGCCCGCGAACTCGTTGAGGCCCATCGCGAGGCCTCGCTGCGCGGGGCCCGCCAGATCGATCTTCATCACCACGGTGGTCGACCAGGTCAGCCCCTGGCTCACGCCGAGGAACAGGTTCGCCAGCAGCACCCACTCCCACGACGGCGCCCACATCACCAGGAACGGGAACGGGAGCGCCACCAGCCACCCGCCGACCAGCACCGCCTTCCGCCCGACCCGGTCCGACAGGCGGCCCGCGAAGTAGTTCGTCAGCGCCTTGCTGATCCCGAACACGACGATGAACGACAGGGTGGCGGTCTTGGCGACGAGGCCGAACTCCTGTTCGGCGAG
>JBEBJC010001405.1:0-1829 GCA_040080105.1 Myxococcota bacterium | reverse complement strand
CGGACGGGTGGCGGTGGTCACCGGAGCCGGGTCGGGGATCGGCCGCGCGGTCGCGGTGGAGCTCGCGCGCCGGGGCTGCTCGCTCGCGCTCACCGATCGGACGGTCGAGCCGCTCGCCCCGGTCGCAGCGGAGATCGCAGCGATCGGCCGGGCAGTCAGCGTGCACGGGTTCGACGTGGCGGATCGGGCGGCCTGGCCGCCGTTCGTCGAGCGGCTGCGGAGCGAGCACGGCGGGGTTCACCTGGTGGTGAACAACGCGGGCGTGTCGCTCACCGGTCCGTTCACCGAGTCGTCGCTGGACGACATCGAGTGGCAGCTCGGCGTGAACCTGTGGGGCGTGATCTACGGCTGCCACTTCCTGCTCCCGCTGCTCCGAGAACAACCGGACGCGCACTTGGTCAACGTGTCGTCGATCTTCGGGATCGTGACCGTTCCGGACAACGCGGCGTACTGCATGTCGAAGCACGCGGTGCGCTCGCTGACCGAGGCGCTCGAGGTCGAGCTCGCCGGGAGCTCGGTCGCGGTGAGCTCGGTCCACCCCGGCGCCGTGGCGACCCGGATCGTGCTCGACGGGAGGTTCGTGGCGGGCCCCCGAACGTCGCCCGAGCGAGCCCGAGAGCTGATCTCTGCCGGGCTCGAGCCGGCGGAGGCGGCTCGGATCATCGTGGACGGGATCGCCCGCGGGACCCGCAGGATCCTGGTCGGCCGCGACGCGTGGGCTCTCGCGCAGCTGCACCGGTGGCTGCCGGTGTGGTACCGCGACGTGGTCCGGTGGTGGGTTTCGCGCGCTCCGCCGATCCCGGAGAAGACCTCCTCAGACCCCGTCCTGCGGGATTGAGCGTTCGTATGCTGCGGATCCGCGACCTCGTGCTCGATCCCCCCCTGATCCTGGCCCCGATGGAGGGGGTCACCGATCGGGTGTTCCGCCGGCTGATCCGCAGCGTGGGCGGCTGCTCGCTCACCGTCACCGAGTTCGTCGCCGGGGCGGCGCTGGCGGGTGGCCACCGGCTGGCGCTGCGGGCCGCCGCGTTCGACCCGGACGAGCGACCGGTCTCGATCCAGGTGTACGGCCGCGATCCGGCGACCCTGGCGGAGGCCGCGCGGGCGGTCGAGGGGCTGGGCGCCGACCTGGTCGACCTGAACATGGGGTGCCCGAGCAAGAAGGTCTGTGCGCGGTCCGGCGGGTCGGCGCTGATGAAGGAGCCCGGCCTCGCCCGCGACATCGTGCGCGCGATCCGAGCGGCGACGACGCTGCCGTTCACGGTGAAGATGCGGGCCGGCTGGGACCCCGACCACCGCAACGCACCCGACCTCGCGAAGATGTGCGAGGACGAAGGCGTGGAGATGGTCACCGTGCACTGGCGCACCCGCACCGACCTGTACGGCGGCGTGCGCCGTCTGGACACCATCGCCGAGGTCGTGTCGCGGCTGAAGATCCCGGTGATCGCGAACGGCGACATCGTGGACGAGCACAGCGCGCTCACGACCCTGGCCGAGACCGGCGCCGCCGGCTTGATGGTGGGCCGCGGCGCGATGCGCGACCCGTGGGTGTTCCGCCGGATCGAGCGCGCGCTCGCGGGCCAGCCGCCGTTGACGATCGACGAACGCGAGCGCGAGCGGGTGCTGCTGGCCTACTTCGCGGCGGTTCGCGCGTGCTTCGACAGCGATCGAGGGGCGCTCGGCCGGATGAAGAAGATCAGCAAGTACTTCTGCGAGGGGATCGCGGTCGAGCTGCAGCGGGCGGTCCTGCGGGCCGAGACGGCCGACCAGGCCGAGCACGAGGTCCGGGCGTGGTTCGATCAGCGGGAGAGGAGGAACACGGCCAACAT
>JBEBJC010001404.1:0-1832 GCA_040080105.1 Myxococcota bacterium | reverse complement strand
ACCTCACCCCGATCGACGCCCGCCGAACCGCGGCGCCCGGCGGGCGGGAGGAGCCCGAGCACCGACGCACCACCGGGTTCGGGGTCCGCCCCGGTCGAGCGGGCGGCCTTGGGTCGGTCGGCGCTGGGCTCGACCGGCTCCGATCGAGGCGCCGGACGGATCCGGCTCGCCTTCTCCGCAGCCCGCGACGCGGCGATCCGCTCCGCCAACAGGCCGGACAGCTCGACGGTCTCCTCACTGGCCCGCACGACGGTCGGCTTGGTGGACGATCGCTCGGCCGGCGGGGGGCGCTCGGTGGGGGCGGCGCGCTCGTGCCGAGGCTCCGTCCGAGGCTCCGTCCGAGGCTCCGTCCGAGGCTCCGTCCGAGGCTCCGTCCGAGGCTCCGTCCGAGGCTCTGTCCGAGGCTCTGTCCGAGGCTCGGCGCGCTCGGGGGTCCGGGATCCACCACCGAACAGCGCGTTCGAGTATCGCTCCGCCACCGGTGCTTGTGGGGTCGGGGTGCGGCTCGCAGAGGGGGTGCGGGTCACCGGTGGGCCTCGCACCTCGATCGCGCGCGCGACCACCGTGGGCGTGCGCGACTGCAGGGGCCGGGCTGCGACCCGCTCGGGTCGGACGGGGTCGGCCGGACGCTCGTCGGGCTCCGGCCGACGCGGCGACGCGGGCGGCGTGAGCAGGCGGGTCTGCGGCCCGGTCGGCTCTTCCGTCAGCCCCTCGTTCGACAAGGTGTCGTCCTCTTCGAGCGCGACCTCCTCGCTGGTCAGGTCGACCTCGACCTCGGCGCTCGGCGCGGGCGCGCCGGGGTGCTCGAGCGCGCCTGCCTGGAGCAGCTGCACGACCAGCCACCGGAGCCGCCCGGGCTCGATCGGCAGGTGCTCCGACAGGTCGGCGACCCGCCGAGTGCCGGCGGCGACCGCGTCCGCCACAGCTGCGGCCAGCGCATCCGGGCCGGCCGGGGAGCGGCCTCGGACCACGTGTTGCTCGAGCTCCACCGCGCGGTTGCCGTCACACTGCGCGCAGACATCGTCGATCAGCGCGAGCGTGCGGTGGCCCATCTGGATGTTCGGCACCATCACCGTGCGCTGCTCGAAGAACCGGGGTGCCGTCCCGCTCGACAGGTAGTCCGCCACGTTCTGGCGGAACCGCTCGAACAGCAGCTGGTCGGTGGCCTCGTGCGCCAGCAACTCGCTGAAGATGTCGTCGCCCGCGTCGAGCTTCTGCTCGAGCCGCTCCGCTTCTTGGTCGTCGATCACGCCGGCCTTCGACAACATCCGGATGGTGATCCGGTCGTCCTCTTCGGTGGTCGCGGCGATCAGCTCACCCTGCAACAGGTAGATCGAGACGTCGCGGTCGTCGCTGACGACGGACAGACGTCCGGTCACCCTGGACTCGACCCGAGCGATCAACGCCCGTGCCGCCGCGCTGTCCCGAGTGGGCCGACTCACGGGTTGAGCTCCGCTCACAGCTCCTCGCACGTCCCCACAATACCCCGAGCGACCTGCGCGGAGGTGCGCCGGGGGGCGGATCGTCCGAAACCCGGCCCGGATCGGCGCGGGCGCCGCGTCGCCGGGCGGTTGCACCACCGCGGGATCGCGATCGGCGGGGGCGCCCCAGGTGGCGCCTCAGGGCGCCTCGGCCTTGCCGGGCTCGTACGACGCCGGTCGGAACTGCCCCGCAGGGATGTCTCCACCAGCGGTGGTCGCGGGCTCGATCCGAGCGCCGCCCGACCACCACGCGGACAGGCCCCACCCGAAGGTGACCGCGAGCAGCACGAGGTACACCAGCGCCGCCCCGCGGGTCACCGGGGCGGGGCGCGCCAGGTGGCCGCGCACCCG
>JBEBJC010000301.1:0-8862 GCA_040080105.1 Myxococcota bacterium | reverse complement strand
GCCGCGCGCGGCGGCTTCCTCCCGCTCCGGAGCCCCGCATGTCCGACGCCGTCGAGCAGGTGCCGCTGCACCGCGCGACCGCCGAGCGCTACCTGTCGTACGCGCTGTCCGTGATCACGTCCCGGGCCCTGCCCGACGTGCGCGACGGGCTCAAGCCCGTGCAGCGCCGGATCCTGTACGCGATGTACGCCGACCTCGGGCTCGTGGCCGGCGGCAGGTACTCGAAGTGCGCCGGCGTCGTCGGCGAGGTCATCAAGACCTACCACCCCCACGGAGACTCCTCGATCTACGAGGCGCTGGTGCGGATGGCGCAGGACTTCTCGCTCCGTTCGCCGCTGATCGACGGCCAGGGCAACTTCGGCTCGCTCGACGGCGACCCGCCCGCCGCGTACCGGTACACCGAGTGCAAGCTCCGGCCGCTGGCGGAGGAGCTCGCGTCCGAGATCAAGAAGGGCACGGTCGACTTCCGTCCCACGTTCGACGGCCAGAAGCAGGAGCCGCTGGTGCTCCCGGCGCAGTTCCCGAACCTGCTGGTCAACGGCAGCGAGGGCATCGCCGTCGGGATGGCGACGCGGATCCCGCCGCACAACCTGGCCGAGGTCGTCGACGCCGCGATCGCGCTGAGTGAGGACCGCGGGCTCACCGTGCGTGACCTGCTGGTCCACGTGAAGGGGCCGGACTTCCCGACCGGCGGGCAGATCCTCGCGAGCCCGGCCGAGATCGCCCAGGTGTACGAGACCGGCCAGGGCACGCTCAAGGTGCGCGGCACCTGGCACCTCGACCAGGAGGGGCGTCGGCGTCAGCTGGTGATCGACTCGATCCCGTACGGCCAGAACAAGGCGAAGATCGTCGAGCACATCGGAGAGGAGGTCCGCACCAAGCGCCTGCCGCAGGTGGTCGACGTGCGCGACGAGTCGACCGACGTGGTGCGGATCGTGCTCGACCTGAAGTCCGACGCCGACCCCGACGTGGTGATGGCGTACCTGTTCAAGCGCACCGACCTGGCGGCCAGCTGGCCGGTGAACCTCACCGCGCTGGTCCCCACCCGTCGGTCCGCGGACGAAGCCGAGGCGCTGGTCCCGGGCCGGCTCGACCTCAAGGCCATGTTGGAGCACTGGCTCGACTTCCGGCTCGAGACGGTGCGGCGCCGGTACCAGTTCGACCTGAACGAGCTGCGCGAGCGGATCCACCTGCTCGAAGGGTTCGAGAAGCTGTTCGACGGGCTCGACGACGCGATCCGGATCATCCGCGAGTCGGAGGGCCGCAAGGACGCCGCGACCCAGCTGATCGCGCGGTTCGACCTGTCCGAGCTCCAGGCCGACGCGATCCTCGAGCTCCGCCTGTACAAGCTCGCCCGGCTCGAGATCGCGGCGATCCGAGAGGAGCTCGCCGAGAAGCGCGCCGAGGCCGATCGGCTCGAGAAGCTGATCGCGTCGGAGAAGCGGCTGTGGGGGGAGGTGCGCCGCGAGCTGAAGGAGCTGCGCAAGCACTACGCCGACCCGCGCCGCACCACCGTCGGGACGGCCGAGAAGGTGGTGGAGTTCGACGAGGACGTGTTCATCGTCGACGAGGACGCGTTCGTGGTGGTGACCCGCGACGGGTGGATCAAGCGCCAGAGCACGTTCTCCGAGCTGTCCAAGATCCGGGTGCGCGACGGCGACGAGCTCGGGTGGCTGGTGCGGGCGCGCACCCGAAGCCCGCTCACCGTGTTCACCAACCTCGGCTCGGCGTACACGATCCGGGTCGACGCGGTGCCGGCCACCGCCGGGTACGGCGACCCGCTGCAGGCGCAGCTCTCGTTCGCGGACGGCGAGCGGGTGGTCGGGGTCGCGTCACACGACCCGCGCCACCGCCCCGCGGTCGGCCCGCCCGCCGACGACGACCCGCCGGGGCCGTACGCGGTGTGTGTCACCGCCGGCGGCCGCGGGATGCGGTTCCCGCTCGACGCGCACGCCGAGCAGTCGAACAAGAGCGGGCGCCGGTACGCGCGGCTCGACGAGGGCGACCAGGTGTTCGCGGTGTACCTCCAGTCCTCCGACGCCGACCGGGTGTGCCTAGCGAGCAAGGGCGCGCGCACGCTGGTGTACGCGGCGAGCCACCTGCCGGTGCTGAAGGCCGCCGGCAAAGGAGTGACCGCGATCAAGCTGCGCGACGACGCCGAGGACACGGTGGTGGCGTTCGAGCTGGCCCCCGACGCCGACAGTGGTCCCACCGTGGTCACGTCGCTCGGGCGCGAGCTCACCGTGCGCGAGGCGACGTTCGGCCTCGGGGAGCGCGGGGGGAAGGGGCACGTGGTACTCAGACGCGGATCGATCGACGTGTGGCGCCGCGAGCCGCGGCTCCTGCGGGGCCCCGAGCCCGAGGTGACCGTCGCGAAGCCCGAGCAGCTGGTGGAGGACTGATGGCCAAGGGAACGTACACCGCCGCGGACATCACGGTCCTCGAAGGGATCGACGCCGTCCGGAAGCGGCCGGGCATGTACATCGGCGGCACCGGCGTGGACGGGTTGCACCACCTGCTGTGGGAGATCGTCGACAACGCGTGTGACGAGGCCCAGAACGGGCACGCCACCGAGGTGGTGGTCACCCTGCACGAGGACGGCCGCACCATCACCGTCGACGACGACGGGCGCGGCATCCCGGTCGACCTCCACCCGACCACCGGCAAGTCCGCGCTCGAGATCATCTTCACCGTGCTGCACTCGGGCTCGAAGTTCGGCGGCGGCGGCTACGAGACCGCGGGCGGGCTGCACGGCGTGGGCGCGTCCGCGGTCAACGCGCTGTCGAGCCGGCTCGTGGCGATGGTCCGGCGCGACGGCCAGCTGTGGGTGCAGGAGTTCCGCAAGGGGCGGCCGAAGGGGCCGGTCGAGTCCGTGGGGCAGGGCAAGGGCACCGGCACCAGCATCACGTTCACCCCCGACTCCGAGATCTTCACCGACCTCGAGCCCGACGAGACCGGCCAGGCCGCGATGGGGTTCGACGCCGACCGGATCCTGCGCCAGCTCGAGGTCAAGGCGTTCCTGCACCGCGGGCTGAAGGTGGTGTTCAACGACCACGCCCGCGGCCAGTCCCACGTGCTGGTGCACCAGGGCGGCATCGTCGACTACCTCGCGGTGGTGGTGACCCGGGCCGAGGCCGAGCGGGTGATCGAGCCCACGTTCACCGTGGACCGCACCTCCGACGGGGTCGCGATCGAGGTCGCCGTCGCGTGGACCGACGCGCCGACCGAGAAGGTGCTGTCGTACGTCAACGGCATCCCGACCGACGACGGCGGCACCCACGAGCAAGGGTTCCGCGACGCGCTGGTGAAGTCGATGCGGAACTTCATCGAGACCCACGGGCTCCAGCCGCGCGGGATCCAGCTGCAGGCCGAAGACCTGCGCGAGGGCGTGTGCTGCGTGTTGTCGGTGCGGGTGCGCGAGCCCCAGTTCCAGGGCCAGACCAAGGGCCGGCTGAACAACCCCGAGGTGCGCGGCGCGGTCGACGGCGGGGTGCGCCCGGTGCTCGAGCAGTGGCTGCACGAGAACCGCTCGCTCGGCGAGCTGTGTGTGGCGCGCGCGATCCAGGCGGCGCGGGCGCGGCTCGCGAGCCGCCAGGCCGAGGCCGGGGTGCGGCGGAAGTCCGCCACCAGCGGGCGGTTGAACCTGCCAGGCAAGCTCGCCGACTGCTCGTCGTCCGACCCCGAGGAGTCCGAGCTGTTCATCGTCGAGGGCGACTCCGCCGGCGGCTCGGCGAAGCAGGCGCGCGATCGGCGAACCCAGGCGGTGCTCCCGCTGCGGGGCAAGGTGCTCAACGCGGAGCAGGCCGGGCTGAAGAAGGTGCTCGAGAACGAAGAGCTGAACAACGTGGTGCTCGCGCTCGGCACCGGGATCGGCGCCGACTTCCGCCTCGACCGCCTGCGGTACGACCGCGTCGTGTTGTTGATGGACGCCGACTCCGACGGCCACCACATCTCCACCCTGTTGCTCACGTTCTTCTACCGGTTCCTGACGCCGCTGCTCGAGCACGGGCACGTGTACCTGGCGCTGCCGCCGCTGTACCGGATCGCGGTGGGCAAAGCCACCCACTGGGCCCTCGACGACGCCGACCGCGACAAGCTCCTGCGCCGCCTCCCCGCCCGCTCGCGCCCCGAGATCACCCGGTTCAAGGGCCTCGGTGAGATGCCGCCGAAGACGTTGTTCGAGACCACGCTCGACCCGGCGAAGCGCCGCCTGCTGCAGGTCACCCTCGAAGACCCGGTGGCGACCCACAACGTGGTCACCGATCTGATGGGCAAGGATCCCGCGCCTCGGTACCGGTTCATCATGGACCGGTCGTCCGAGGTCGATGTGGCCTCACTCGACGTTTGACAAGTGAGCGGCAGGGGCCGGCTACGGTAGACCGACTGTGGAGGTCTCGATGCGGTGGGTATGGGCAGCCTGTGTGGCGACGGCGTGTGTCGGCGGTGAGAAGGACGAGTCCGGCTCGACCGCGGAGACCGGCGACACCGACACCGACACGATCACCCACGAGTCCGGGACCGCGGGGACCTCCGGAGGCACGGGCGGCACCGTGACCGGCACCGGTCACACCGGCGCGACCCCCACCGACACCGCGGCCGACACCGCGCCCGACACGACCACCGACACCGCCCACACCGGGGTGACTCCCACCGCGACCGGCCACACCGGCGCCGTCGCGCCCCCGCCGAGCGCGCTGTTCCGCCGGGCCGAGGTCGCGCTCGCGCGGGTCGACTGCGACGACGCCCGCTGCACCGTGCGGGCCGAGGTCACCGGCTGGGTGGCCGAGGGGTGGCTGGTGGTCGAGCGCGACGGCGGCGCGTGGGTCGAGACCCACCACCTCCCGTCGACCCAGTGGGACGCCGGCGGGCGGTGGGACCACCTGCAGGCCACGTTCGGCCGGGTCGAGGCCCCGCTCGACGTGGTACCGGACGTCACCTCGCGCGCGATCGGGGCCCCCGACGCGACCTACGCCGTCGCCGCGTTCGACGCCCGCGGTCGGCTCACGAGCTGCCTGTCGCTCGGCCCGACCCCCGCCGACGCGCAGCCGCTCGAGCTCGACCGGTGTCTGCGGGCGCGTCCCCTCACCCGCCGGGCGCGCTGACCGACAACCTCGTGGTGAGCGGGTCGAGCGCGTCGTCGATCGCTCGCAAGGTGTCGCCGAGGCGCTCGAGCGGCTCCGCGCCGACCGCCGCCGCCAGCTCCCGCTCGATCTCCGCCAACACCCCGAGCCCGTGGCCGATCGCCTCGAGCCCGAACGGGGTGAACCGCACCCGGCGGGCGCGCGCGTCGGTCGGGTCGACCTCGACCACCAGGACTCCCTCGGCCTCCAGCTCCGCGACCCGCTTGCTCGCGGCCTGCTTGCTGATCCCGAGCGCCGCCGCGAGCTCGGTGATCCGCGTGCCCTCGAACGACACGTGGGGGAGCAGCGCGACGGTCGACGCGCGCACCACCACCCGGCCGGCCTCGGCGTTGACCCGCGCCCGGGCGAGCTCGTCGACCCGACGGGCGCACCGCAACAACAGCTGGAACGTGCTCGCGCGCTTCGCGGCTTCGAGGTCCATCCCACGACCGTAGCGCGCCCCGAGACAGTCAACCAGGGTTGACGATCACCCGGGCCGGAGATAGTCAACCACCATTGACTACTGGAGGCCCGATGGAGCCGGAGTGGGTGGACCCCGAGTGGAGCTGGCCGTGTCGGTGGGTCGACGTGCCCGGAGGGCGCCTGCGCACGGTCGACGTGGGGAGCGGCCCGACCGTGTTGTTCGCGCACGGCACGCCCACCTGGTCGTACGAGTGGCGCCACCTGCTCACCGCGCTGGCGCCGACCCACCGGTGCATCGCGCCCGACCACCTCGGGTTCGGGCGGTCGGAGCGGCCGACGGGCGCCGACTACTCCCCCGAGGCACACGCCGCGCGGTTCCGAGCGCTGGCGGAGGCGCTCGACCTGCGCGACGTGACGCTGGTGGTGCACGACTTCGGCGGCCCGATCGGGCTGCCGCTCGCGCTCGGGACCGACCGGGTCGCGCGGGTGGTGATCGTGAACACCTGGATGTGGCCGCTCGACGACGACCCCGGGATGGCGTGGGGCGCGCGGCTGATCGGCTCTCCGGTGGGCCGGTGGCTGTACGGGTGGGCGAACCTGTCGCTGCGGGTGATCGCGCCGTCGGCGTACGGCGACCGGGCGAAGCTGACCCTGGCGATCCATGCGCAGTACCTCGCCCCGTTCACCGACCGCGCCGCGAGGACTGAGGTGTTGTGGCCACTCGCGCGCGCGCTGCTCGGCTCGAGCGCGCACTACGCCTCGCTGTGGGACAGGCGGGCGCGGCTGGCGGCGCTTCCGACCACGCTCGTGTGGGGCCTCGCCGACTCGGCGTTTCCGCCCCGGTTCCTCGCTCGGTGGAGAGAGGCGCTGCCACAGGCCGCGGTGACCGCGATCGAGGGCGCGGGCCACTGGCCACACGAGGAGGAGCCCGAGCGAGTGATCGCCGCGATCCGCGCCGCGCTGGCCTGAGCGGCGCCTACTTCGGACCGAGCGCCTTCTTCAGCGCGTCGGCCAGCTGCCCGCCCGAGGACGGCGCCGCGGGTCCGCTCGAGGTGCGGGGGGCCTCGGGCCGCCGGTCCGGTCTCCCTTCGGGCCTCCGTTCGGGCCTCCGGTCCGGTGTCCGTTCGGGCCTCCGCTCGGGTCGGTCGGGGCCGGCTTCGGCGGGAGCCACCGGACCCGACCGCATGGTGAGCGCGATCCGCTTGCGCTCGAGGTCCACCTCGACCACCCGGACCCGCACCGTCTGCCCGGTGCGCACCACCTCGCGCGGGTCCTTCACGAACCGGTCGGCCAGCTGCGACACGTGCACCAGCCCGTCCTGGTGCACCCCGATGTCCACGAACGCGCCGAACTGCGTCACGTTGGTCACCGTGCCCTCGAGCGCCATCCCGGGCTTCAGGTCGGACAGGGACTCCACCCCGTCGGCGAACCGGGCGGTCTCGAACGTAGGCCGCGGATCGCGCCCGGGCTTCGCGAGCTCGCCCAGGATGTCTTGGACCGTGGGCACGCCGAACCGCTCGTCGGTGAAGTCGGCCGCGCGGAGCGTGCGCAGGAACGCCGTGTCGCCCACGATCTGGTCGAGCGCCCGGCCGGTCTTCGCCAAGATCCGCTGCACCACCGGGTACGCCTCGGGGTGCACCGCGGACGCGTCGAGCGGCTCGTCGCCGCCGCGGATCCGCAAGAACCCGGCGCACTGCTCGAACGTGCGCTCGGTGACCCCGGGCACCCCCCGCAGCGCCTGCCGGCTGCGGATCGACCCGTGCCGATCACGCCACGCGACGATCTGCTCGGCGAGCCACTCGTCGAGGCCGGCCACCCGGCGCAGCAGCGCGGGAGACGCGGTGTCGAGGTCGACCCCGACCGCGTTCACACAGTCCTCGATCGTGCGGTCCAGCGCCTTGCCGAGCTGCCACCCGTCGACGTCGTGCTGGTACTGGCCGACCCCGATGCTCTTCGGCTCGATCTTCACCAGCTCCGCCAGTGGATCCTGGAGCCGGCGGGCGATCGACACCGCCCCGCGCAGCGACACGTCGAGCGAGGGCAGCTCCTTCGACGCGATCTCGGACGCCGAGTACACCGACGCGCCGGCCTCGCTCACCGTGACCCGGGTGACGCGCGGGCAGCGGCGGACGAGCTCGGCCGCGAGCTGGTCGGTCTCGCGCGAGGCGGTGCCGTTCCCGATCGCGATCAGCTCGACCTGGTGCTGCGCCACCAGGCGCTCGAGCACCGCGAGGGCGCCGTCCCAATCCCGCCGAGGAGGGTGCGGGTACACCGTGTCGGTCGCGACCACCTTGCCGGTGGCGTCGGTCACCGCGACCTTCACCCCGGTGCGCAGGCCCGGGTCGAGGCCGAGGGTCGGGCGGGCGCCGGCCGGGGCGGCGAGCAGGATGTCGCGCAGGTTCTGCGCGAACACCTCGATCGCGTCGACCTCGGCGCGCTTGCGCAGCTCCTCGAGCAGGTGGAACTCGACGTGGAACCCGATCCGCCACCGCCCCGCCTGGCGCGCGGTCTCGATCAGCCACGGGTCGCCGGGGCGCCCGCGGTCTTCGATGCCGAACCGCGCCGCGACCCTCCGCTCGGCGGGCCGCAGCGGGGCGGGATCGTCGGCGTCGACCGCGAGCTCGAGCCGCAGGACCCCTTCGTTCCGGCCGCGCAGGAACGCGAGGGCCCGGTGGCTCGCGACCTTGGCCAGCGGCTCGTCCCACGCGAACCAGTCGCGGAACCGCGCCCCCTCCTGCTCCTTGCCTTCGACCACCCGCACCCGGACCACGCCGACCGCGCGGGCGTGGTCGCGGATCTGCCCGAGCAGCTCGGCGTCCTCCGCCATCCGCTCGGTGAGGATGTCGCGCGCCCCGGCGAGCGCTTCGACCACGGTGGGCAGCTCGAGCGCCGGGTCGACGTACGCGGCCGCCACCTCCTCCGGCACCTCCTCTGGGTGAGCGAGCAGCCGGTCGGCGAGCGGCCCGAGCCCACGCTCGCGCGCGATCTCGCCTTTGCTCCTGTACTTCGGGCGGTACGGCAGGTACAGGTCCTCGAGGCGCTCCCGCGTCTCGGCGGCGAGCAGGTCGGCCTCGAGCTCGGGCGTGAGCGCGCCCTGGTCGCGCACCGACGCGAGGATCTCCTCCCTCCGCCGCTCGAGCTCGCGCAGCGTGCCGAGCAGGCCCTCGAGCGCGCGGAGCTGCACGTCGTCGAGGCCACCGGTGACCTCCTTGCGGTACCGGGCCACGAACGGCACGGTGGCGCCGCCGTCGAGCAGCTCGATCGCGGCGTGAACTTGGGCGGGGCGGGCGCCGATCGACTCGGCGATGCGGTGGGGGAC
>JBEBJC010000300.1:0-8862 GCA_040080105.1 Myxococcota bacterium | reverse complement strand
GCCCGCCGAGTCGCCCGAGTGGACGCCGGCCTCCTCGATGGGCTCGATGATCCCGCCGATCACCACCTGCTCGCCGTCACACAGCGCGTCCACGTCGTACTCGCGCGCGCCGACCAGGTACCGGTCGATCAGCAGCGACCGGGCCTCACTGGTGGCGATCGCGTCGGCGACCACCCGGTCGAAGTCGCTCTGGTCGTGGCAGATCGCCATCGCGCGCCCGCCGAGCACGTACGACGGCCGAACCAGCAGCGGGAACCCGAGGCGGCCTGCGTGCTGGGCAGCCTCCGCCACCGAGTGGGCGACCGCGCTCTCGGGCTGCGGGATGTCGAGCGAGCGCAGCAGCGCCGCGAACCGCTCCCGGTCCTCGGCGAGGTCGATCGCCTCCGGCGAGGTGCCGAGCACCGGCCCCACCGCGTGCGCGAGCTTGAGCGGGGTCTGCCCCCCGAACTGCAGGATCACGCCGCGCGGCTTCTCCCGCTCGAGCACCGAGCGGACGTGCTCGAGCGTGCACGGCTCGAAGTACAGCTTGTCGCTGGTGTCGTAGTCGGTGCTCACCGTCTCGGGGTTGCAGTTCAACATCACCGCGGTGAGCCCGAGCTCCCGCACCGCGTACGCCGCGTGGCAGCAGCAGTAGTCGAACTCGATCCCCTGCCCGATCCGGTTCGGGCCGTTGCCCAACACCACCACCCGGTCGGTGAGCGACTCGCCGGCCTCGTCCTCGTCTTCGTAGGTGCTGTACAGGTACGGCGTGTGCGACACGAACTCGGCCGCGCAGGTGTCGACCCGCTTGTACACGGGCAGCAGACCCTCGGCCCGCCGGCGCCTGAGCACCGCGTCCTCACTCGACCCGAGGAACTTCGCGAGCATCGCGTCGCTGATCCCCATCCGCTTCGCCCGGCGGATCTCGGTGGCGCTGACCTGGTGCAGGAACCGCCCGGTCAGCCCGCGCTCGAAGTGCACCAGCTCCTCGAGCTGCTCCAGGAACCACGGATCGATCGAGGTGAGGTCGGCCACCGCGGAGTGGGTCCACCCGCGCCGCAGCGCCTCGAAGATCGACGCGAGCCGGTCGGGGGTGGCGGTCGCGAGGTTCTCGCGCACCAGCTGGTCCGACGCTCCGCTCATGTCGGGGTACCCACCCTCGAGGCTGTCGATCGCCTTGAGGCAGGCCTCCTGGAACGTGCGCCCGATCCCCATCACCTCGCCCACCGACCGCATCGCGGTGCCGAGGGTGCGCACGGAACCCGCGAACTTCTCGAAGTTCCACCGCGGGATCTTCACGATCACGTAGTCGAGGGCGGGCTCGAAGCACGCCGGGGTGACCTGGGTGATGTCGTTGCGGATCTGGTCGAGCGTGTACCCGACCGCCAGCTGGGCCGCGATCTTCGCGATCGGGAACCCGGTGGCCTTCGACGCGAGCGCGCTCGACCGGCTGACCCGCGGGTTCAGCTCGATGACGATCACCTCGCCGTTCTCGGGGTTCACCGCGAACTGGACGTTCGACCCGCCCGTCTCGACCCCGACCCGGCGGATGATCCGGATCGCGAGGTCGCGCAGGTGCTGGTACTCGCGATCGGTGAGCGTCTGCGCCGGGGCGACGGTGATCGAGTCGCCGGTGTGGATGCCCATCGGGTCGAAGTTCTCGATCGAGCACACGATGATCACGTTGTCGCGCAGATCGCGCATCACCTCGAGCTCGAACTCCTTCCACCCGAGCAGGCTGCGCTCGACCAGCACCTGCGACACCGGCGACAGGCGGAGGCCTTCGCCGACGATCGCGCGGAACTCGTCGATGTTCCAGGCGATCCCGCCGCCGGCCCCCCCGAGGGTGAAGCTCGGGCGGATGATCGCCGGCAGCCGCACCAAGTCGAGCAGCGCCTCGGCCTCGGCCATCGTGGTCGCGGTGCCCGACTCGGCCACCCCGACGCCGATCTCGATCATCGCGTCCTTGAACAACTTGCGGTCTTCGGCGAGCCGGATCGCCTGCGGGTCGGCGCCGATCAGCTTCACCCCGAACTCGGCGAGCACGCCGGCGTCGTGCAGCTCGAGCGACAGGTTCAACCCCACCTGGCCGCCGACCGTCGGCAACAGCGCCTGCGGGCGCTCCCGCTCGATGATCTGGCGCGCGGCGTCGAGCGTGGGAGGCTCCACGTAGGTCGCGTCGGCCAGCTCCTCGTCGGTCATGATGGTCGCGGGGTTGCTGTTCATCAGCACCACCCGGTACCCGAGCGCCTTGAGCGCCTTACACGCTTGGGTGCCGGAGTAGTCGAACTCACACGCCTGCCCGATCACGATCGGGCCCGAGCCGACCACCAGGATGGTGCTGCCGGCCGGGAGCAGCGGCGAAGCGGGGGTCATCGACGCCCCGCCAGCCGGATGAACTCGTCGAGAACGATCCCGGCCGAGTCGTGGGGTCCAGGCGACGCTTCCGGGTGGTACTGCACGGCGTAGACCCCGCGGGACGGATGGGTGAAGCCGCTGATCGACCCGTCGTTGAGGTGCACGTGGGTGACGACGCCCCCCACCGCCTCGAGTGACGCCCGGTCGACCGCGAACCCGTGGTTCTGGCTGGTGATCTCGACTCGGCCGGTCCGCTCGTCGCGCACCGGCTGGTTCGCGCCGCGGTGGCCGAACTTGAGCTTGTAGGTCGTGGCTCCGACCGCGAGCCCGAGCAGCTGGAACCCGAGGCAGATGCCGAGCAGGGGCTTCACGCCGACCGCCTTGCGCAGCTCGGCCACCACCGCCGGCAACGCAGCCGGATCTCCCGGGCCGTTGCTCACGAGCACCGCGTCCACGTCGCGCAGGAACGCCTCCGCCGGGTCGGTGATCGGGTGGACCCGCACGTACGCGCCCGCCCGCTCCAACAACCGCAGGATGTTCCGCTTGCACCCGCCGTCGAGCACCGCGATCCGGGTCGTGGGGCGCGGCGGATCGCAGTACACGTACGGCGCGGCGCAAGTGACCTCGGCCGCGAGCGCTCGCCCGACCATCCCGGGCCACTCGGCCATCCTGCGCTGGAGCTCTTCCTCCGGCGTGCCGTCGGTCGAGATCACGCACCGCATCGCGCCGCGGTCGCGCAGGTGCCGCACCAGCGCCCGGGTGTCGATCCCCTGCATCCCGGGCACGCCCGCGCGGACCAGGTACTGGTGGAGGCCGCCGGTCGACCGCCACGAGGACGGGCCGCGGGTCAGTGACCGCACCACGAACCCAGCGACCCACACGCGGTCACTCTCTGGGTCCTCCTCGTTGACCCCCGTGTTCCCCACGTGCGGAACGGTCATCGCGACGATCTGCTCGGCGTACGAGGGGTCGGTGAGGACCTCCTGGTAGCCGGTCATCGCGGTGTTGAACACAGACTCACCGACGCGGGTCGTCGTGGCGCCGAACGCGTCCCCGACGAACTTCCGCCCGTCTTCGAGCATCAGGATCGCGCCCAATCCGGCCCCCGGGTGGGCACTAGCGCTATCCGCTCCGCGCCCCCGGGTCCACGTCAGAACGCGCTGAGGATCCATTCGGTCGCCGGTGGGTCGGTCGCGACGAGCCGGATCCCCCCCTGCTCCTCGCAGCTCGCCGACAAGGTGGCGAACGCCACCGGTCCGTCGGGCAGCGCGACCGGCTCAGGGTCGATCGCCACCGTCTGCTCGACGATGCCGTGTGGGGACGCGTCGGGGCAGGCGGTGAGCCAGTCCGGCTCCCCGAGCAGGGTGATCGTGCGCTCGATCACTGCGTCGGGGGTCACGAACAGCGCGATCTCCTGGTCGAGGGCGAGGTTCACCCCCTCGAGGCCGAGGTGCCGACTCGGATCGTCGGTGACGTACGACCCGGACACCAGGACCTCGGCGCCGGGCCCACACCCGGCGAGCAGCACCAGCGGTAGGGCGCGCATCAGTCGAACACCGGGACGGGCTCGGACGGGCCGGGCTCGAGCGAGCCGACCTCGATCCGGAACACCTCGATCCGGCCGCCGATGGTCACCGTGATCGTGGTCCCGTCTCCCGAGGATTCTCCGTGCCCGTTCGGCCCGTCGTCGGTGCGCGCGATCTCCGATCCGTCGCGACCGACCACCACCCAGGTCGACCCGGCGCGCAGGCCGATCCCGGGGCCGAGCTCGAGGATCTGATCCGGCGACACCCCGAGGTCGAACGACCACTTCGACCGGCCGGCCGCGTCGTACGCGGTGACGCGTTCGCCGTCGGCCGCGAGCAACAGGCGGAACCGCTCGTCCCACGCGATCGGGCCGGAGGAGGCGCCGAACGCCACCCGCGCGCCGGCCGCGCCGAACGAGGTGACGACGCCCTGCTCGATCACGTACGCGTGCTCGCCGCCGCGCGGGGCAGCGATCTGGTCCGGATCGCAGTCGGCCACCGGGTACCTCGCCCCCTCGGCGTACCAGGTGAGCGTACAGTCCGGCTCCAGCCCGACCGGACCGCGGTCGGTCAGCACCGCCGCGGTCGGCGCGCCCGGGTACAGCTCGAGGTCTTCGGACCGGGAGATCACGTGGATCCCTGCGTCGGACCGCGCCAGCGCGAGCACGCCGCTCGCGTCGAGGATCGTGTCCTGCTCGCCCGGCAGGTTCACGTCGCCGATCACCATCGCGTCCTCGAGCGACACCGAGCAGGTGGTGTCTCGCATCGCGACGAACCCGAGCCCGCCGTCCTCACTCACCGCGACGCCGCGTTGCTCGGCGTCGATCGTCACGGTGGGCACGAAGTGCACCTCGGGCTGACGGCACCCGAGGGCCAGGAACACTGCGACGAGCGGCCTCTTCGACATCGAACCTCCGACGTTTGGTGTTCGATGGGTGTCGGCGGCGTCCCCGGGCCTTCGTCACGAAATGTCACGGCTGCCCGAACGGCCAACCGAGCCCCTTCGCAGGACGAAGTCCGAGGATCCGAAGGCTGCTACAGCGCGCCCACGTAGTTGTTCATGACCTCGCCCTGATCCTCGGTCATCTGCCCCTGCGGATCACACGAGACGAACGTACACAGCGGGTACGGGTACATCACGTTCGAGCCGAGCACGTCGTCGCAGGTCGAGCCGCGGGTGCACTTGTCGGTGTCGGCGAGCGCGTCCCACGCGTTGTACGTGGCCTCCACCGGGTGGAACAGCCCGGTGTAGTGCCCGCACTCGTGGGCCATGGTCTCGCCCATCAGCCGGATCTCGTCGTCGTCGAACTTGCCGTCGACCCCTGCGTGGGTGAGCCACGACAACACGACGAACGTGTGCTCGGTCGGCTCGATCGTGCCCGGGATGCCCGCCGAGACGCCGAAGATGTAGTCCTCGCCGAACACGGTCTCGCCCACGATCAGCTGCAGCTCGCCGTCGGCCTTCTTGTCCGCGACCTTCTCCACCGCCGGATCACCGGAGTAGGTGAACGACAGGTCGGGGTCGAGCTTGCTCGTGGCGTAGTGCACGTCGAGCGTGAGGCCGGACTTCGCCCACACCTCCGCCCACCGCTCGGTGGCCGCCTCGACCGCGTTCACCACCTTCTGATCGTCGTCGACGCCGTCGGCCCACACGATCTGCACCGAGTAGTGCCCCTCGTTCGGCTCCGGATCGAACTTCAGCTCGGTCGTGAGGTCGACCTTCACGTCCGGGACGTACTGGTAGCTCGAGTTGGTCGTGGCCATCCACACGGTCCACGTGCCCGGAGTGAGCGGGCCGTCCTTGCCCCGGATCGGCCAGTTCAGCGCGGTCGTGTTGCGCAGGGGGTAGAACGACAGCGTGATCGACTCGTCCGAGTACACCCAGTCGGTCCAGTCGAGCGCCGACCGCCCCTGGGGGTCGACCACCTCCTCGAACGACACGAACAGCGACGAGGTGCCGGTGACCTGGAACGACACTGCCCCTTCGGGGACCTCGACCTCGACCTTCATCCGGCCGCTGCCGTTGCTGGTCTGGGTCGACTTCTCCCGCTCGAGCCGCAGCGGCGGCGGCGCCTCCACGTTGTCGTCGTCGTCACCGTTGCCGTTGCCGTCGCTGTTGCCGACGGGCACCGGGCACCCAGCCAGCGCCAGAGCCCACACCGCGACCGCGCCTGCCCTCATCGGGACACCAACGCGCGCAGCTCGGGGGCCGCCGCAGCGCCGACCTTGGCCACCGCGCGCTCGTGGTCGGGACCTTCGGCCAACGCCTTCTGCGCGACCGGCACCGCCACCTCGATCGGCAGGCGATCGAGCGCCGCGAGGACCAGGAACCCGAGGCCCTTCTTGGCCGGGTCCGACACCCACACCAGCAGGTCTTCCTTCACCTCGACCGCGTGCTGCTCCATCAAGCACTGCGCCGCGCGCATCGGGACCCATGGAGGCATCGCCACCGTGTCGACCACCGCGCGGAGGGTCTCGACCGGCGTGCCGGTGAGCGCCTCGACTTCGCCACAAGTGACGCCGTCGCGCGCAGACAAGGCGCGGACGACCTGATCGACACCCTCGGGGGCGGCGAGAGCGCTCGCCCCGAGCCAGAACGAAGCCACGACCAACATGAAGAAGAACCCTCCGGCGCCCAGACTCTATCGGCCCGTTCGGACGCGCGCCGCAGGATTCCATTCGAATCCGCACCACCCCCACCGAACCGCGCGCCGCCGGATAAGATCGTGGACCGGCGTCGACCGACGGTCGACCCCTCGAACGGTCATCATCGCAGAGCTGCCTCCGGAGGAGACGTGACGCACTGGACCTTGGCGCCCCTGCTCGCAGCGACATTGTTCGCCTGCAACGGTGACTACGGCGATCCCACCCCGCCCGAGCCCACCGGCCCGACGAGCGACATCGACGGCGACGGGTTCTCGATCGCGGAAGGAGACTGCGACGACGAGGATTCGGCGTTCTACCCAGGCGCGAACGACGTGGCGGGCGACGCGAAGGACCAGAACTGCGACGGCGCCGACGGACTCGACGACGACGGAGACGGCCACGCCTCGATCGGCACCGGCGGCGACGACTGCGACGACGCCGCGCGGGACACCTACCTCGGCGCCCCCGAGGTCGGGTGGGACGACATCGATCAGGACTGCGACGGCGACGACCGGTACGACTTCGAGGAGATCTCGGTCGGCAAGTACCACACCTGCGCGCTCGACACGACCGGGGTGGTGAAGTGCTTCGGCGGTGACGAGTTCGGTCAGATCTCGCTCAACCAGGCGACCGAGCCCGGTTGGAAGCACGTGTGCAGCGGGTTCACCTACAGTTGTGCCTCCCACGAGGACGGCACGCTGTTGTGCTGGGGCAGCGACGAGGACCACGTGATCCAGGACGTCCCCACCGACTTCGCGGCGGACCAGATCAGCTGCGGCGACACGTTCGCGTGCGCGCTCGACGGCGAAGGGGTCGCGGTGTGTTGGGGCGACGACGAGTTCGGCCAGGTGTCCGAGACCCCCACCGCGCTCGAGTTCACCGCGATCGCCGCCGGGGCGCAGTTCGCCTGCGCGGTGTCCGAGCAGGGCGGGCTCGTCGCGTGCTGGGGCGACGACCGGTCCGACCAGGTCACGGACGCTCCGCCGATCACCGAGGAGAACTTCGTGACGGTGCAGGCGGGGCTGGACTACGCGTGCGCGATCCGGCAGGACCTCGGTCTGCGGTGCTGGGGCGAGGACAACTTCGGCCAGAGCGAGCCCACCTCCGAGGCAGGGCCGTACTCGGTGATCAGCGGCAGCCACCTCACCGGATGCGGGATCCTCGAGGCGAAGGAGCTGTCGTGCTGGGGGCAGAACGCTCCATACAATCAGGTGATGGACGCCCCGACCGAGGTCGAGGTCCACGCGGTGTCGATCGGGCACGACCACGGCTGCGCGATCAAGAACGAGAACGACGAGCTGATCTGCTGGGGCAACGACCTGTCCGGCCAAGCCACCGTGCCCTGGTAGGCTCAGCAGGTCCCGACCCGGCCTCGGTCGGGCGCCTGGCCCTCGCGGCCCCTCGCCGCCCTCCCAACCGGATCCTAGGTCGTTCGGTGGGCCCTCAGCGCGCCGCGAGCACCGCTGTGGCGCCCGCGTGGGTCGGATCGAGCGCGAGCACCCGCTGGGCGAGCGACCTCGCCCGCCGCTGGTCCCCTGCCCGCCACGCGGCCGAGGCGAGCGCGTACAGCGGCTCCGGGTCGCCCGGGGCGAGCGCCGCCGCCCGCTCCAGCGCCGACCGCCCGTCGCCCCCGAGCTGGTCGCGCACGAGCCCGAGGTTGTACCAGCTCCGGGCGTCGTCCGCCGCCACCTCGGTCGCGGTGGTGAGGGCGCGCTCGGCCGCCGCCAGGTCTCCGACGCCGGCCTCGGCCAGCCCCAACCGGTACCACAACGCGCCGTCGGACGGAGCGAGCGCGACCGCCGCCCGCAGCTGCTCCGCCGCCGGCCCCGGCTCCCCTGCCCGCGCGAACGCCAGCGCGAGCGCCTCCCGGATCGCGGGGGAGCGAGGATCTCGGTCCACCGCCCGCGACAGGTCGTCGAGCGCGGCCTGCACCCTCCCCTGCTCGAGTGACCAGGTCCCGCGCTCGTGCAACGCCGCGGGGGTGTCCGCGTTGAGCTGCAGGTAGGCCAGGTAGTCGGCGGCGCGCGGGTCGCTCGGGGTGAGCTGCGCTCGCGCGGCGCGCGAGGCCTGCACCCGCACCGCGCGCAGCGGGTCGGCCAGCGCCTGCGCGAGGGGCTCGATCGGAGCGCCCGCCAGCGCGCCCACCGCGGCGAACCGCACCAGGGGGTCGCCGTCCGACGCCGCTCGCACCAGCGCGTCCCTCACCTCGGTCCGGTCGAGGAACGCCCCGAGGTGGTCCGCCGCCGCCGCCCGGTAGCCGGGTCGATCTTCGGCGAGCACGGCGAGCAGACCCGGGACCGACGCCACGTCGCCGGCGTGCGCGAGCGCGAGCGCCTCGCTCCTGGGGTTCGGG
>JBEBJC010000299.1:0-8881 GCA_040080105.1 Myxococcota bacterium | reverse complement strand
CCCCGACCCTCTCCCCCGATGCGGGGGAGAGGGGGATCGGACTGGACAATTGCGGAGGGATCGGACTGGGCGGTCGCGGAGGGATCGGACTGGACGATCGCGGGGGGATCGGACGGGACAATCTCCACGTCGAGCCCGGCGAGGTCGGCGTCGGACAGCACCAACGCGGCGCCGGCGTCGGCGGCGAGCTGGTCCCGGCGCGCGGCGGGCTGCGCGGGGTCGAGCGGCAACCACGCGCCGCCCGCCCGCAGCACCGCGAGCACCGCCGCCGGCAGCGCCGGGGTCCGCTCGAGGCACAGCCCCACGATCTGCTCGGGGCCTACGCCGCGGGCGACGAGCGCGCGCGCCCACCGGGCGGAGCGCGCGTCGAGCTCGGCGTACGACACCCGCGCGCCGGCGCACGCCACCGCCACCGCGTCGGGGGACGCGAGCGCGGCGGCGGCGAAACGCACGTGCACCGGGCGGTCGTCGAGCGGGCGCTCGGTCGCGCTCCACCCCGCGACCTGCGCGTCGCGCTCCCGGTCGGACACCACCGGCAGCGCGCGCAGCGGCGCGTCGGGCTGGGCGACGATCCCCTGGAGCAACGTCACGAACCGCTCGGCCATCGCCGCGACGAACCCGCGGTCGAACAGCGCGACCGGGAAGTCGAACGTGCCGTACAACCGCCCGTCGACCTCGGCCATCGTGAGCCCGAGATCGAACTGGGCGATGCGCCGGTCGAGCGGCACCGGACGGAGCTCGAGCCCCGCCCAGTCGAGGCGCGCGCCGGGGGCGTTCACCGCGAACCCGCTCACGCTGCGGCCGCCGACCGCGCCCTGCTGCAGCGCGAACATCGTCTGGAACAGCGGGGCGCGCGACAGGTCGCGCTCCGGGCGGGCGAGCTCGACCAGCCGCGCGAACGGCAGGTCCTGGTCGCGGAACGCGCGGGCGACCGCGGCGCGGGTGGCCCCGAGCAGCGCCCCGAACGGCTGGTCGGGCGACAGCGACGCGCGCAGCGGCAGCGCGTTCACGAAGTACCCGATCATCCGCGCGTGCTCGGGGCGGCTGCGGCCGCTCGCGACCGTGCCCACCACCAGCTCGCGCTGCCCGGTGTACCGGTACAGCAGCGTCTCGTACGCCGCGAGCAGCAGCACGAACGGGGTCACCGCCCGCGCGCGGGCCAGCCCGAGCACCCGCTCGGAGGTGTGGGGATCGAGCGCGAACGACACCTGGTCACCCGCGGTCGACGCGACCGGTGGGCGCGGGCGGGTCGGCAGCGCCAGCGGCGGCACCTCGGCCCCGAGCGCGTCGAGCCACGACCGCTCGAGCCGCTCGCCGTCCGGGCCGGCGAGCAGCGCCTCCTGCCACGCCACGTACCGACCGAAGTCGTCGGCCGGGGGGAGCGAGGCCGGCCGGCGGTCCCGCGCCGCTTCGTACAGCGCCCCGAGCTCCTCCAGCAGCAGCGCCTGCGACCACAGGTCGGTCACCAGGTGGTGGGTGACCACCAGCAGCACCGGGGGCCCGCGCCGCGCGAGGACCGCGCGGATCGGGGCGTCCTGGTCGAGGCGGAACGGGCGGCGCGCCTCGTCGTCGAGGGAGGCGGCCGGGTCACACACCAGCCGCGGCCGACGTGGGGCCGGCGCCGGGCGCGGCTCGCCGTCCACCGCCGGCCACACCGTGCGCAGCTGGGGGTGCCGCTCGACCAGCTGGTCGAACGCCGCCGCCAGCGCCGCCTCGTCGAGCGGGCCGCGCAGCTCGACCGCGTTCGCCACCAGGTACGCGCCGGCGCCGTCCGGGTCGAGGCGGTCGAGGAACCACAGCGCCCGCTGCCCCACCGACAGCCCGTCCGACCGACCGTCGACCCCGCCGGCCGAGCGCGGGAGCGCGTCGAGCAGCTCGGCGACCGCGCCGATCGACCGATCGGTGAACAGCAGGTCCACCGGGACCCGCACCCCGAACCGATCGTCGACCGAGCGGGCGAGCTCGGCCAGCTGGAGCGAGTCGAGCGCGAACCGGGACAGCGGCGCCTCGGGCGACGCCGGCACCCCCGCGAGCGCGCTCACCCGCTGGGCGAGGAACCGGGCGAGGTCGGAGCCGGCGGCCGGGCGGGGCGCGGGCGCCGGCGACGAGCCGTGCACCACCGCGAGCTCACCCGCGAGCCACGCCGCCCGGCACGCGCGCCGCTGCACCTTGCCGCTCGAGGTCTTCGGCAGCGTGCGCGCCGCGATCAACACCACCGCGTCGAGCACCACCTCGTGGTCGCGGGCCACCGCCGCGCGCACCGCGTCGACCACCGCCGCCGGGTCCTGCGGCGGCGCGCCCACCTCGACCACCACCACCGCCCGCTCCTCCCCGTCTCGGTCGATCGCGAACGCGGCCGCGCACCCCGGGCGGAGCGACGGGTGAGCGAGCTCGGCGGTGCGCTCGAGGTCCTGCGGGTAGTGGTTCCGCCCGCGCACGATCAGCAGGTCCTTCTCGCGCCCGGCCACGAACAGCCGGTCGCCCTGGAGGAACCCGAGGTCGCCGGTGCGCAGGAACGGCCCGTCCCCGGCCGCGGTGGTCGCGCGGAACGTGGACTCGGTGAGCTCCGCCCGGCCCCAGTACCCGTCGGCCACGCTGTCGCTGCGGACCCAGATCTCCCCGACCGCGCCCGGCTCGACCTCCGCCCGCGACGCGGGGTCCACGATCCGCACCGAGCCCGGCAGGAACACGCCGGACTGTGACAGCGCGCGCCCGCTGTCGGACCCCGGGGCCACCGGGATCGCCACCTTCCGTTCGAGCGCGTCGGCGCGGAACCAGGTCGGTCGCGGGTCGCGCCCGGCCGACACCAGCAGCGTGCCCTCGGCCAGCCCGTAGCACGGCAGGAACGCGTCACCGCGGAACCCACACGGCCCGAACGTCTCGGCGAACCGCGCCATCGTGTCGGGCCGCACCGGCTCGGCCCCGTTGAACGCGACCCGCCAGCTCGACAGGTCGAGCCGGGCGAGCACCTCGGGGGTGGCCTTGCGCACGCACAAATCGAACGCGAAGTTCGGGCCCCCGCTCACCACCCCGCGGTGCTCGGACACGGCCTCGAGCCACCACAGCGGGTCGCGCAGGAACTCGAGCGGCGACATCAACACGCAGTCCGCGCCGAGGTACAGCGGGTGCAGCACGTTCCCGATCAGCCCCATGTCGTGGTACAGCGGCAGCCACCCCACGATCCGGCTGCTCGCGTCGGTGTCGAACGCGCGCTGGATCTGCGCCTCGTTGTGCAGCAGGTTGCCGTGGGTGACCCGCACCCCCTTCGGGTCGGCGGTCGAGCCCGAGGTGTACTGGAGGAACGCCAGGCTCCGGCGGTCGACGTCCGGGCGGCGCCAGCTGTCGGCGGGGTCGAGCGACATCGTGTCGGTCGCGAGCCAGTCGAGCGCCGCGTGGGGGCCGAGCAGCGCCTCGCCGAGCTGGCGGATCGGCTCGGTCGTGAGCGCGAACGCCGGACGGGCGTCGGACAAGATCGCCAGGAACCTCGACAGCGGCCGGTCCGGGCGCGGCGGGTACACCGGCACCGCGACCGCGCCGGCGTACAGGCAGCCGAAGAACGCCGCCACGTACGCCAACCCCGGCGGGTACAGCAGCAGCACCCGCTCGCCGGTGGCCCCGCGAGCCACGAGCTCGGCGCCGATCGCGCGCGCGCGCCGGTCGAGCTCGGCGAACGACAGGTGCTCCTGCCCGGCCCGCCCGTCGAGCAGGAACGTGGTTCCGCCGGGGCCCGAGGCCCGGCGCTGCAGCAGGTCGACCACCGTCTCGTGCGTGTTCACGTCAGCTCCCCCAGAACGAGGTCCACTTGAGCGAGACCGACCGGCCGTCGAGCCACGGGCGCGCGACGGGTCCGAGGTCCTGCTCTTCCTGATAGATGAGGTACAAGTACGCGTTCGGCTGGTACGCCCACTCGAGCAGCCCCTGGCCGATCAGCCGGTCGTCGGAGGCGACCTCGAACGTCCCGCGGAGCGTCAGCGTGCGGGAGGCCGACACGGTGACCGAGCTGTTCAGCACGTTGCTGACGAAGTCGCCGACCGGCAGCGTCACCTGCTGCCGCTCCCAGTCCGCCTCGAGCGACACGCCGCGCACCGGGCGCACGAACCCGAGCAGCCGGGTGCGGAACCGGAACCCGCCGAAGTACGGGCCGGGGTCGGCCCACACGATGAACCCGGTGGGGCGGCTCCAGTCCGACTTGTAGATCACCAGGTTGCTCAGCATGTCGTACGGCCCGGGCGGCAGCACCACCCCGGGGTAGATCTCGAACGGCTCGGCGAACACCTCGTGGTCCGAGGTCACCAGCACCGCCAGGCTGCGCCCCTGCTTGGTCTGGGCGAACATCTCCGCCTGCAGCAGGCGCGACTGGAGCTCTCGCTCGCGGTCGACCACCACGTCGGCGTTCGCCGCGAGGTACACCCGGCGGATGTCGCGGTCCTTCGGGTTCAGGATCACGTTCGGCGACAGCTGGAACTTGGTCATCGCCTTGCGCGTGACGAACCCCATCTGCGGGTCGAAGTTCGCCCCGATGTCGGTCGCCACGGTGTGCAGCTCGAAGTTCGGCGTCTGCAGCAGCGCGTCGGCGCGCATCGCCCAGTCGTCGACCGGGTCGAGCCCGCTGGTCGAGGTCCGCGCGAGGTACCCGCCGACCTTCAGCGTCCGGTGCAGCTGCAGGTCGGTGTCGATCCCCGCCGCGCGGTTGAACGTCCCGCCCGCGTCTTCGCGCGACAGGCCGATCACGCCCACGCTGGACGCGCCGAACAGGTCGGCCTTCGCCCGCACGACCGACCAGGTGCGCAGCGGCTCGTCGAGCTCGGTCACCGGATCGACCGTCTCGGCGGTGGTCAGGTTCAGCGCGGCGAGCGACAGCGGCCCGGCGCGGCCGATCACCCGCCCGCCGCCGAGGATCGGCACCGGTTGTACGCCGTGGGCCACCCCGACCTTGCGGGTGTTGAACAGCACCATCCGCTCGGGGATCGCGAAGAACGGGTCGGTGCGGTCGCCGAAGTAGAACAGGTCGGCGCCTTCGCGGAAGAACTGGCGCTGCTCGGGCAGCAGCACCTCGAACCGGTTCACCCCGATCACGCCGGTCACGAGCTGCGGCACGTCGGACTCGGCGAAGTCCGGGTTCACCGTGAGGTCGGCGACCAGGCTCGGGGTGAGCGGGACCTTCACGTCGCCGCCGCCCACGGTCACCCGGTCGAGCGGCGCCCCGCCGCGGCTCGCGAGCCCGAGGTTCACGTACGGGCGGACCTCGACCCGGCCGCCGGCCCGCAGCCCCGACAGGCCCCGCAGCTCGCCGTACCGCGACACCCGGTACTGCGCGGTCTGCACCCCGGCGTCGTTCTCGAGCGGGGCCCAGAACGACAGCTCCTGCTTGCGGGTGACGAACCGCCCGATCTGGAGCCCGAACTCCGGCGCGTCGCCGCTGAACCGGAGGGTGGAGAACGGGATCGCGATCTCGGCGACCCACCCGTCGTCGGTGCGGCCGGTCTCGACCGTCCACACGCCGTCCCAGTCCCACCGCACCTCGTCGCCGTCGCTGCGGACCGTGCCGTCGGTGCGCGCGCCGAGCGGGTTGGTGAAGAACAGGAACGCCTGGCTGCGGCTGTGGAACGTGTCGAGGTGCACCTCGATCCGGTCGTCGTTCGACAGGTCGGAGTCCTGGCGCAGCGCCCGCCCCACGACCTCGGTCGGCGTGGAGTCGTGGCACCGGACCCCGATGTACAGGGTGGTCGCGTCGTACCCGACCCGCACCTCGGTGGCCTCGGTCGCCGGCTGGCCCTGGCGCGGGATGAACTGGGTGAAGTCACCGGCGCGGGCGCCCGCGTCCCACACCTCCTCCAGCACCCCGTCGATCACCGGGGCGCGGTCGAACCGCGTCACCTCGAGCGCGGGTTGCGCGGCCCGAGCCGCGAGCGCGAGCCCCCCGATCATGCCGGTACCCCCTGCTGTTCGAGCCGCCACAGCGACGACATCCGACTCGCGCCGGCCGCGAGCGCGACCAGCCCGACGCCGAGCCCCGCCATCAGCGCCCCCAGCCCCTCCGGGCCGAACACCCGGTCGGCGAGCCACCCGGCGAGCACCTGGCCCACCGGCAGCACACACCACGCGAGCACCTGTACGGTCGAGAACAGGCGCCCGTGCCGATCGACCGGGGTCGACCGCTGCAGCACGGTGTTCGACCAGCTGCCGAGCAGCGCGAGCCCGGCGCCCGACGCGAGCCAGCACCCGGCCACCACCGGGACGGTCCGCGCGAGCCCGCCCACGGCCATCGCCGCGCCGAGCACCCCGACCATCCACACCATCCCGGTCATCGCCGACCGAGACCCGAGCCGACCGGCCGAAGCGCCGCCGGCCAACATCCCGACCGCGAACACCGCGTACAGCGCGCCCAGGACCCGCTCGCTCGCGAACCCGAGCACGAACGGCTGGGCCACCACGCCGTACATCGCGTACACGAAGTTGAACGCGGTCCCGATCGACACGAACCGGAGCAGCTCGCGGCGCCGGCCGAGGTCGCGCGCGCCCTCGGCGAGCTCGCCCCACGCCGACCCGGCGCCCGGGCGGCCCCCGTCGGCGTCGCGCAGGTCGCCCCACCGCGCCAGCACCAGCCCCGCGGCCAGCGCGTACGACGCGAGGTCGAGCCCGAGCACCACCGGCAGCCCGAACGCGCCGACCAGCCCGGCCCCGATCGCCGGCCCGAGCAGCTGGGCGATCGAGCCCGCGGCCGCCACCGCGCCGTTCGCCGCGGGGAGCTCGGCCGACGACACCAGGCGCGGCACGATCGCGCTGACCGCCGGCGTCTGCAGCGCCGACGCGACCGAGAACCCGGCCGCCGCCAGCGCGATCGTCGCCCGGCCGGGCTCGGGCGCGGCGAGGAGCGCCGCCACCACGCCCGCCCCGAGCAGGTCGCCGAGCACCACGAACCGGAGGGGGCCCAACCGGTCGATCCCGAGGCCGACCAGCGGGGTGAGCACCAGGCCCGGCACGAACCCGGCGACCAGCACCCATGCCAGATCGGCGACCCGGTGGTCGGCCGAGAACGCGGCGAGCCCGAGGGCAAATCGGGTCGCCGACGAGCCCGTGAGGCTCATCGACTGGGCGAGTACCAGCCATCCCACCCGGGACGTGTTTGCGGAGACCACCGGCGACATCAGGGGGGGAGGTATGGCCCCGTGGCCGAGCGGTCCGGTTCTCGTGAACGTCGGTGAACATCGCTCAACGTTGTCCAGGGGAGCTGGAAACGAAGCGAAAACAATAGTGTTTGTAGCAGAGTTATTTTGGTAACACTCTGGTTACACTTGGTACACGACCCACCGGATAGGGGGTTCCCATGTCGATCCTCCTCATCGGGACCCGTCGGGTGGACCTCCGTCGCGGCGAGGTCGAGGGCCACGGGGCGCTCGCGCGCCGCGAGCTGGCGCTGCTGAAGTACTTCGTGGACCACCGCGACCGGGTGATCGCCCAGGACGAGCTGCTGCGCGAGGTGTGGGGCTACTCGCCCCAGGTGCGCACCCGCGCGCTGTACACCGCGGTGTACCGGCTGCGCAGCGTGCTCGAAGACGACCCGGCGAACCCGCGGGTGATCACCGCCGAGCGCGGGGAGGGCTACCAGTTCAGCCTCCCGCCCGACGATCCGAGGGTCGAGCCGCGGGTCGAGCCGTGTGGGTGCACGTTCGGTCGGGACGCGGAGCTCGCGCGGGTGCGGGCCGCGCTCGCGGCGCACCGGCTCGTGACCCTGGTGGGCGCGCCGGGGGTGGGGAAGACCCGGGTGGCGCGCGCGATCGCGGCCGAGGCACAGGCCGAGGTGGTGTGGGTGCCCCCCGGATCGTCGACGCTGTACGGGGCGCTCGCGGGCAACGACGGGATGCCTCGCCGCCGCACGCTGGACGGGGTGGTGCGCGAGCTCGAGCGGCGGTCGCCGGTGCTGCTGGTGGTCGACGGCGCCGACCAGCGGGTCGATCTCGCGCGCGACCTCACGGAGCTACTCGCGCAGGTCCGCGGCGCGACCGCGCTGGTCACGGCCCGGGGGCGGATCGACGCGGACGACGAACAGGTGATCCACCTCGACCCGCTCGGCGCGGAGCCAGCGCTCGAGCTGCTGCTGGCGCGGGTCGGAGCGCCGGCGCCCGACCTCGGAGCGGCGCGGGAGCTGGTCGAGCGGGTGTCGGGGCTGCCGCTGGCGCTCGAGGGGGTGGCCGCGATGGTGCAGAGCCTCGGGTGGTGCGCGACCGCCGACCTGCTCGGCCAGTCGCTCGCCCGGATCAAGGTGGTCGAGACCGGTCGCCGCCCGGGGATGGCCGCAGCGGTGGCGCACGGGTGGAGCGCGCTCGAGCCCGCCGACCGCCAGCAGCTGATCGCGCTCACCCCGTTCCGCGGAGGGTTCACCCTGGCGGCGGCGCGGTCGGTGGTGGGGGACGAGGGTTCCTGCTGCGCCGAGAACCTCGCCGGGAGCGGCTTCCGGTGCGCCGAGAGCCTCACCCGGCTGCGCGAGCGCTCGTGGGTGTTCTTGACCGGCGACCGGTTCCACCTGTTCGACATCGTGCGCGACCTGATCGAGGACCTGGTCCCCGAGCACTCGGTGGCCGCCGCGCGGCTGGCGCACGCCCAGTGGGTCGGCGCCGCGCTCGACCAGCTCGATCACGCCGCCGAGCGGGCGAACGTGGAAGCGGCGCTGCAGACCCGGCTCCGGATGGCGGACGGCGCCGCGTCGGCCGCGCTGATCCACTGGCTGGACCGGGCGAACCTCGGGGCCGAGCACCTGGTGCGCTACGCCGAGCGGGTGCTGGCGCTGGCACTCGACGACGAGCGACGCTCCACGGTGGAGTCGTGCCTCGCCCGGAACCTGCGCCGGACCGGCCGGTACACCGAGGCGCTCGACACGGCC
>JBEBJC010001403.1:0-1837 GCA_040080105.1 Myxococcota bacterium | reverse complement strand
GCGAGCGCCCACGTGCCCGCGGCCGCCGGCCCGCCCGGCGCCCCGACCGACACCGCGAGCGACCCGGTGCCGGCGTGGTGCGCCCGCACCCGCACCCACAGGTCCTGCCCGTCCCACGCCTGCTCGACCACCGAGAGCGGGGCCTCGCGCACCATCGGCGCGCCGTCGACCGCGCCGAGCACCTCGGCGTCGACCGCGAGCGAGACCCGGGTGTCGAGCGCCTCCTCCGGGTTCGTCACCCCGGGCGCGGCCACGTGGACCCACCACTCGTCGCCCGGCAGCAGGTCGCCGGGGCCTGAGCCCCCGAGCGGCCCCGGTACGAGCTCGGCGTCGAGCGTCGGCGCGGGGGTCTCCACGTCGAGCACCCCGACCTCGGCCGGGTGACGCGTCCCGAGGATCACGTCGTACACGCGCTCACCTTCCGCCCGCTCGCCCACGCCGCCGTCGAGAACGAGGTTCGCCCGCACCGACACCGGTCCGGCCGGGACCCCGTCGGCCCACACCTGGACCGTCGCCGACTCGCCCGCGTCGTCGCGGATCCGCCCGCCGACCGCGCCGCCGGGCTCGTCCACCGGGCCCAGCGCCTCGGCGCCGGCGTACTCCCACGACAACTCGGTCCCGGGCGGGAGCTCGTACGCGTTGAGCAGGCTCACGTCGAACGTGGCGTCGTCGCCGACCTCGATCGCGGCCGCCCCCGGGGCGGTGAACTCCGGCACGAACGGCGCGGCGTCGGGGGCGGGCGGCTCGCAGCTGGGCTCGTCCACCACGAGCTCCACCGCGTCGCGGGGGGCGCTGCCGGCGGCCACCGCGGTCACCGCGAACGTCGACTCGCCGGCCTCGCGCGCGGTCAGCTCGTACACGAGCTCGTCTCCGTCCCACTCCGCCCGGTCGAGCGTCACCGCCGGGTCACCGGTGAGCACAGGCTGCGGGATCATCGGCGCCTCGGCGGGCGCGTCGACCGAGCCGAACGTGGCCACGACCTCGACGGTGTCCCCCGGGAGCCGCGGCCCCCCCTCCGCGCGCAGCTCGACCTCGGGCGCCAGCACGTCGAACGGCCCGACCGTCGCGTGGTGCACCTCCTCGTCGCCGCTCGGGTGGGTGGCGCGCAGGGTGAGCCCGAGCGACACGTCGTCGTCCACCGCGACCACGTGCAGGTCGAACGCGCCGTCGGCGTTCGCGCCGGACGGGACGAGCGCGCCCTGCGCCGAGGCCACGTCGGTCACGGCGTAGGTGACGTCGACCCCGGGCGGCGGTGCGCCGACCCCTACGTCGAGCGGGCGGCGCTCGTTCAGCGCGAGCACGTCCGACGCCTCGGGCGCGAACGGCGGGTCCCACGGGACCACCTCCTCGACCGCCGGGCTCGGCCCGTCGTCGGCGAACCAGTCGTCCACGTCCTCACACAGGTCGTCCCACCAGCTGCCCTCGTCGCCGCCCTCCGCCGCCACGTGGCCCTGGGGCAGGCCCGCGCGCACCCCGCCCGGGGCCCGACCGGCCGCGAACCGAGCCGCGAACTCGGCGGCCTCGCCCTCCGCGACCTGCCCCGGGTCGGCGACCGGCGCCGGCGCCAGCCCCTGCTGCGCCACGTGCGCGAACTCGTGCGCGAGCAGCTCCCGCCCGTCGGCCGACCGCGGGTCGACCGCGGTCGGGTCCACCAGCACGGCGCCGTCGTCCATCAGGCCGCGGGTCCCCCGCGCCGCGGTCGCCTCCGGATCGGCCCGGATCTCCACGCTGCCCGGGGGCAGCTCGAGCGCGCGGGTCAGCTCGTGGCCGACCTGCGCCGCCGCGGTGAGGAACGGCGTCGGGTCGGACCGGTCGGGCGCCGCGCCCAGTTCGGCCC
>JBEBJC010001402.1:0-1838 GCA_040080105.1 Myxococcota bacterium | reverse complement strand
CGTCGACCGCGTTCGGCGAGTCCTCGGCGGCGGCGAGGTACGCGTACCGCGCCGGCCCGAGCCCGAGCCCGTCGGTGAACGTGAGCTGCGCCTGCGCCAGCGCGCCGAGGGACCACCGGACGACCCGCGGCGGGGTCGGGGCGGGACCGCCGTCGAGGTGCGCCACGAACGCGGCGAGCGGCAGGCGCAGCTCGGCGTCGCACTTGCCGCGCCCGTTCCCCCTCTGCAGCAGGCGCAGCGTGTCGCCGGTGTGCACCGCGCCCTCCAGGTTCAGCTCGACCGCCGGGCCCAGCGCCGCCCGCAGCGCTGCGTACAGACCGGGCAGCGGGCGCTCGTGCACCGCGTCGTCGTGCACCACGAACGCGCGCTCTCGCGCGGGGAGCGAGCCCGAGCCGAGCAACACCCACCGGCCGTCCGGCAGCTCGACCGCCGCCTCGAGGTCGGCCTTCAGGTGCTTCGTGCCGTCGGCCTCGCCGAACACCCTCCGCCCGTCGGCCCCGGTCGGCAGGTCGAACGCCGCGGGGCGGAGCCCGAGGGCCGACCCGGCGCGCGACACCACCGCGAGGGACAACACGTCGTCTTGCACCACCCAGTGCTCGCCCCCGCGGACCGCGAGCGCCGAGGCCGCCCGCACCCCGGGCAACGCGACGCGCTCCACGATCTCGGCGGTGAGGCGTCGGTCGCGGATCGAGCGGCGGTTCACTTCTTGTACGGGGCGAGCTTCTCGCGCAGCTGCCCGATCTGCGAGCTCAGGAACCGGGTGAGGCGCTCGACCCCCGGGTCGCCCTTGAGCACGTAGTCGTCGATCTCGATCAGCTGCTGGGTGGTGGCGAGCACGCTGTTCAGCTCGTGGTTCAGCTTGATCCCCCCGAGGACCGGCATCTTGAACAGGTTCGCCAGATCGGTGCGGTACATCTTGATCAGGTCGTCGGGGTCGGCCATCCGGTTCTTCACCTCGGCCGTGATCCGCACCGTGGCCTTCGACCCGATCAGCGCGGCCGAGATCGCCCCCGAGCCGGTCTTGCGGTCGATCGTCACGAACACGCTGTTCAGGACCGGGTCGCCGATCGTGCGGAACCGCACCCGCTGGATGTCCCCCCCGGCGGTGAACTGGATCGCCGGGAACCCCTGGCGGGCCATCGCGCGGACGACCTCCCCGACCAGGATCTCGTCCTTCGACTCACGAATCTCCGCCTTGTGCGCGAAGCTCTGCAGCAACGAGAACACGTGGACCTCCGGTCAGGCGAAGCGGCCGCGCAGGTACTTGCGCAGCGCGTGGACCACCGATCCGACGTGGACGGTGAGCTTGGAGTAGTCGATCGCGTAGTCGCGGGACACGTAGTCGTCGATCGACAGGTACAGGTCGACCTGGCAGTACACGTACCCGCTGTTCACGTCGCCATCGACGGTGATGGTGCCGGGCTCGGGGTCCTGGATGTACGACGACTTCATCTCGGCCTGGATCGCGCCCCAGATCTTGGTGATGTTGCCGACCCGCTCGCCGTAGCCGATCACCGCGCTCGCGCGCTGCCCCACGACCTTCGACAGGGCCAGCGACCCGGTGAGGTGGGTCAGCCGCACCACGATCCGCGACTGGTCGGCCAGGTTCTCGAACCGCACGTAGTGGTGCGAGCCGTCACTCGACAGGTCGATCAGCGAGTACCCGGTGTCCAGCGTGCTGGTGATCAGGCCGCCGAGGAACACCTCGTCGATGTGCGCGGCGAACCTGTGCTCCCCGAGGTACTTCCAGCTCTCCTTCACCAGCCCGACGAACACGGCGTCCTGCTCGTCGTCGGTGCGGGGGGTCGCCGGCGCGACCTCGGCGGCGGGCTGGGCGG
>JBEBJC010001401.1:0-1840 GCA_040080105.1 Myxococcota bacterium | reverse complement strand
CCCCGATCAGCCCCACCTGCAACACCCACAGCCAGCGCGCGGTCGACGACATGTGTACCTCCACCGCCGACATCGCGCGCCGGTCGACCGCAGACACCTGAAACCACCTTAAAGCGAGGGGTGGCCCCGCCCGAGGTTACCGATCGACAGGAGGGCGGATGGAGCGCATCGTCATCCCGGGCAAGGCGACCTACACGCCGGTGGCGCTGACCGACGTGATCATGGGCACGAGCGCGCTCCGGCTGGTGCTCGGGGCCACCGTCCCCGGGATGGTGCTGCAGAGCGTGGCGCTCGGGTACTACGCCGGCAGCGCCGCCCGCGACTGGGCAGCGCGGTGGAAGGTGCGCCCGGTCGACTTCCGCGCCGAGTTCGACGCCGACGTGGACAAGCTCGACCCGATGCCCGAGGCCGAGCGCCAGCGGGAGGTCGAGGAGCTCGCGAGGGCGCTCAACGCCGACTACACCCCCGCGCGCCCCACCCGGGCGGTGATGGCGAAGAAGGTCAACGAACGGCTCACTGCGTACATCGCCGCGATCACCGACCAGGAGGTGGTCACCAGCTCCGAGGTCCGCGACTTCAGCCTCGCGAAGGTGATGTTCCCGTTCGCGCTCGGGACCTGCGACATGATCAGCGGCGACGTGGCCCTGTTCCGCGACACCGGGGTGTTCGAGCCACACGTGATCGCCCACGAGTTCTGCCACCGGAAGGGGTACTTCAAGGAGCTCCACGCCCAGGCGCTGAGCTACCTGGCCCTGCGCACCTCGGGCGACCCGGTGATGATCCAGGCCGCGCGGGCCGAGCGGCTGCACCGCCAGCTGAAGATCCTGTGCGGCGACGACCCGAGCCGGTTCGACGCGATCGTCGGGGACCTGTGGCTGCGGCCCGAGCTGCGGGCCGGGATCTCGGCGCTGAAACCCGCGCCGGCGAGCGGGTACGCCGACGCGGTGGGGTCGGTGATGAAGCCCCTGTACGAGAAGCGGATGCAGCTCACCGGGCAGAACGGGCTGTCCGACTACGACGAGGGGTTCACCAACTTCCTGTGGACGTTCTCCCGCAGCGCCACCGCGCGCCGCCCGCGGGAGCACGCCGCGGTGTGACGGCGTTATCGAGCGGCGGGGAGGTCGAATGGACCAGCGGCGGCTCGGCGGGCTCGAGGTTTCGGCGATCGGGCTCGGGTGCATGGGGATGTCGGCGTTCTACGGGTCGACCGACGAGGCGGAGGCGCTCGCGACGATCGACCGCGCGGTGGAGCTCGGGTGCACCCACCTCGACACCGCCGAGATGTACGGGCCGTACACGAACGAGGAGCTCGTGGGCAAGGCCATCACCGGCCGGCGGTCCCAGGTGACCGTGGCCACGAAGTTCGGCATCCGGTGGGCGCCCACGCCGGAGAACCCCGCGAACCGCGTGCTCGACGGGACCCCTGCCAACGTCCGCCGGTCGATCGAGGGCTCGCTGCGCCGGCTCGGCACCGATCACGTCGACCTGTACTACCTGCACCGGGTCGACCCGAGCACCCCGATCGAGGAGACGGTCGGGGCGATGGCGGAGCTGGTGCGCGAAGGGAAGGTCCGCCACCTCGGCCTGTCCGAGGCTGCGCCGGACACCATCCGGCGGGCCCACGCGGTCCACCCGATCGCGGCGGTGCAGAGCGAGCTGTCGCTGTGGACCCGCGAGCTCGAGCTCGAGGTGCTGCCGACCTGCCGCGCGCTCGGGATCGGGTTCGTGGCGTACTCACCCCTCGGGCGCGGGTTCCTGGGCGGATGGGGGCCGTTGCCGGGACCGTGGCTCGATCCCGGCCTGTGCCAGAAGGGCTATCCGCGCGAGGACGCGATGCCCG
>JBEBJC010000298.1:0-8909 GCA_040080105.1 Myxococcota bacterium | reverse complement strand
CCGCGCGGGCGCCGCGCAGCTCGATCGCCAGCGGGAGCCGGTCCACCGCCGCCAGCACCGCGCGCAGCTCCGGCGAGTCGTCGATCGGCCGCCGGGGGGCCCATCGGCGGGCCACCGCGAGGAACATCGCGACCGCGTCGTCCTCCCCGAGGGGTCCGAGCGAAACCCGGCCCTCGTCGGGTCCGGCGGTCCCGCCGCGCCCGCCGACGACGACCCGGAGCCGGGGCGCGGCCCAGCGCTCCACCCGGGCGCGCAGCGTCTCCGCCACCCCTTCGGCGCCGTCTACGACGAGCCACGTCGGACCGCGGGCGAGCGCGCGCCCGATCTCGCGGTCGTCGGGGCGGACCTCGAGCGCGAGGCCGAGCCGGGTGAGGAGCTCGTCGTCGTCGGTGGTGTCCCGTAGGTCGACCTGGACCACCCGCTCGCCGCGACCCTCCGCGATCCGGGCGACCTCTGCCAGGAACCGCGAGGTGCCCGCGCCCGGCGGCCCGGTGACGGTGCACCACCGCGCCCCGGGCTCGAACACCGCCCGCAGCTCGGCGCCCCTCCCGTACAACCCCTCGGAGCGGGGGAGAGGAGCCTCGGCCGGGGCCAGCCCCGCTCTGCCGCCGGGAGTGGGCCACGGCAGCCGGGTGAGCCCCGACGGCTCCTCGGGCGGCCGGAGCCCCACCAACGACCCCTCCGCCAGGGCCGGCTCCTCGGCCGGCGTGGTGCCCAGGTGTAGCCGCAGCCCGCGCCCGTACACCACCTCGAGGTGGGTCGGGGTCGCCGGGTCGGGCTCGATCTTCTCGCGCAGCCGGCGCACGGTGTTGTCGATCGTGCGGCTGCGGATCCCCGGGCGGTACCCCCACACCTCGACCAGCAACTCGTCTCGCCCCACGAGCCGACCCGCCTGGGCCGCGAGGTACGCGAGCAGCCGCTGCTCGATCGGGGTGAGGCCGATCCGGTCTCGGTCGCGCTGGACCACGCCCTCGTCGAGATCCACGAACCCCACGCCGAGCGGGATCACCGCTGCCGATCGAGCCACCTGGCGTTCGGGGACCGGGACCATCCGCCCGGTCTAACCCGATTCCGCCGGTGGCCGCCGGAGCGTCCGCCGACGGATCCGCCCGACCGGCTCAGCCGCCGAACAGCGCGGTCACGTCGGCCAACACCTCACCCGGGCTCGTGCCGGTGCTCACCGACAAGTACTCGAGCACCAACGTGCCGTCGGAGTCCATCACCTTGGTGACGCGGGAGGCGGAGCCCTGGGTCTCGGACACCGCTGCGCCGTAGTACAACGCGAGCTCGCGGCCCTCGTCGGACCACAGGTCGTACTGGAAACCCTCGTCGGCCGCCCAGTCGGCGTTCTTCGCGGGGTCGTCGAAGCTCACGCCGATGATCTCGACGCCGAGCGCTGCGAACTGGTCGTAGAGGTCGCGGAACCCGCAACCCTCGACCGTTCAACCACCGGTCGCCGCGGCCGGGTAGAACCACATGACCGTGGGGTGGCCGACGAGATCGGCGGACGAGCGGGTCGTGCCGTCCATCGCCAGCACCTGGGTGAAGGTCGGCACCGGCAGGTTCACCGGCGGCGCCGTGCCGTACAGCCCTTCCGGCAGGGTGGTGGTCCCCGGCGCGGTGTCGGTGGTCGGCCCAGGGGTTGTTTCGGTGTCGGTGTCGGTGACGGTTTGGGTGTCCACGACGGTTTCGGTGTCGTGGTGGGATTGCCAGGTGGTGAACGCGTTGGTGTCGTCGGTCGACGACCCTCCGCCGTCACAGCCCAGCGCCAGGACGAGGACGATCATGGTTCCTCCCGATGGGAGCGCCCATCATACGCGAGAACCGTGGCGTCCGGCGACCCCGCCCGCGCCGGAGCCTCCACTCGGCACGGATCGGAGGGTTCGAGCAGGATCGGGTCCGACGAGATCTCCTCGACGGCTCGATGGCGGTGAGGGGCGGGCGGAACCTCGACCTGCGCCCCCCGCCCGATCTGCTGCTGTGGTACAGTCGAACCACGCGGCCCGGACGGCGGTCGCAGGAGGAGGGAGAATGGCTCACGGCTCACGGCTCACGGCTCACGGCTCACGGCTCACGGCTCACGGCTCACGGCTCACGGCTGCGCTGACAGTGGCACTGTTGGGTGCGGTTCCCCGCGAGGCGGCCGCGACCCTCACCATCGCGACCTGCGCGTCCAGCGCCGACGCCCCCTCCGAGTACTGGAACAACTCGTGTGGGTCCGCATGCACGTACAACAGCGCCACGGACATGCTGACGTGCGACATGAAGAGCGTGGATCTGGACGATCGGTATGCGACGGCGTTCGTCGTGGCGACCTACGGAGCGTCCACCCACGAGTACTCCGCGTTCGGCATCGTGGACAACACGAGGTTCTGCTGTACGATCGACGAAGACTCGACCGACAAGGTGCGAGACATCGAGCTGAAGGGAACGGAGGTCTGTGACACGCTTCGGTTCAGCTGGGACGATGGCTCCGGCGGCGTGCCGGAGGAGAACCTCGAGCCCGCCTCCAACTGGTCGATCACCGGCACCATCCTCTCCTACGACGGTCCGGCCGAGGGTCTCGCTGCGGGCGCTCCGCCTGGCGCGACCGGCTGCTGGGGCGACATCAGCTATGGCAGCAACTACCAGGGCAGCGACTTCGTGGAGGTTCAGTTCGGCGGTCTCGGGCCGGACCACATGTACGGGCTCGCCGACAAGGACTACCTCGACGGCGGTCCGGGTGACGACACCATCGAAGGCGGCACCGGGAACGACGTGGTGGTGGGTGGGTGTGGTGCAGACGAGATCCACGGCCAGTACGGGAACGACGCGATCTGCGACACCAACGGCAACCTGATCGACCCCGGTTGTGCCTGTAACGCCGATGGCGACGACTTGATGTACGGCGATGGCGACAAAGACTCGTTGTGGTACGCCGACACGCCCACGTGTTCTGGCGGAACCCTGAACTCGGCTTCAGCGTGTGGGGATGGGTCTCAGGATGTGTTCGGCGATGGAAACGTCTGGAGCACCGCACTTGGGTGCGAAGTGCCGACCAACATCGCCGTCGACTGCTCGTTTCCGTAGGGGTAACCGATGCTCTTCCTTTCAGCTTTCGGATGTGCCGAACCCGCCGGGCCGAGCGCCCCGGACCTCACCCCACCGGTCACGTCGGTCCCCTATGATTCACCCACGGGGGCGCTGCCCGACACGTACACCACAGGCGACTCCGGCTCGGGGGCGCCGGTGTTCGTGTCCGTCGACGTCGGCATGGTCGGGAATGGCTGCGCGCTGCGCTCGGACGGCGCGGCGCGCTGCTGGGGCGACGAGGACTGGATGGGGCAGGGCCCGGGAGAGAACGCGGACCTGGTGCAGCTCTCGAGCGACTACGTGAACACGTGCGGCGTAGGGCGGGACGGCCGGGTGAAGTGCTGGTGTGGTCCGGTCCAAGGGAATCCCCCCTGCGGCAGTGAGCTGACGGGTGAGTTCTTGCAGGTGGAGGTAGCCAGCGACGCGGCGTGTGCGCGCGATCTCGGCGGCGTGATCCGCTGCTTCGACGGCTACCAGGGCTACACGCCGGCGCTGATGCGCGACATCCCGGTCGACCCAATGATCGATTTGTCGATATCGGAAAACCTTGGGTGCGCCCTCCGGCTGGACGGCTCGCCGACCTGCTGGGGCGCGACCTGGATGTTCAGCCCTACCGGGGAGCCGGACGGGGACTTCGGCCTCGGCGAGGCGCCCCCGCTGGACTTGACCTACACCGACATCGCGGTGGGGGATCGGTTCGGCTGCGCCCTGGCGGTGGACGGCGAGGTTCATTGCTGGGGCACCGACCCGTGGCTGCAGGACTTCCCGAGCGCGCCCCCTGGGCCGTTCACCCAGATCGCCGCGGACTACATGGAGGCGTGCGGGTTGCACCCCGACGGCCGGGTGGAGTGCTGGGGCACCACCGACAACTTGACCCCCCCGCCGCCGGTGGTGCAGACCGAGGCGCCAGATGAGCCGCTGACCTCGGTCGCCCTCGGCGACCACGCGGCCTGTGGGGTCACCCTCGACGGACGACTCCGGTGCTGGGGCAAGGACCCCGACGGGCGGTTCGCCGACCTGCCCGAGCCATAGTTCTCCCTCAGGACAAACGCTCCTGCGCCCGCCCGATCTGCTGCTGTGGTACAGTCGAACTACGCGGCCCGGACAATGCGAAGTGCCCACCAACGTCGCCGTCGACAGCTCGTTTCCGTGGGGGTAACCGATGATCTTCGTTTCAGCTCCCGGATGTGTCGAACCCGCCGGGCCGAGCGCCCCGGACCTCACCCCACCGGTCACCTCGGTCCCCTATGATTCACCCACCGGGGCGCTGCCCGACACGTACACCACAGGCGACTCCGGCTCGGGGGCGCTGGTGTTCGTGTCCGTCGACGTCGGCATGGTCGGGAATGGCTGCGCGCTGCGCTCGGACGGCGCGGCGCGCTGCTGGGGCGACGAGGACTGGATGGGGCAGGGCCCGGGAGAGAACGCGGACCTGGTGCAGCTCTCGAGCGACTACGTGAACACGTGCGGCGTAGGGCGGGACGGCCGGGTGAAGTGCTGGTGTGGTCCGGTCCAAGGGAATCCCCCCTGCGGCAGTGAGCTGACGGGTGAGTTCTTGCAGGTGGAGGTAGCCAGCGACGCGGCGTGTGCGCGCGATCTCGGCGGCGTGATCCGCTGCTTCGACGGCTACCAGGGCTACACGCCGGCGCTGATGCGCGACATCCCGGTCGACCCAATGATCGATTTGTCGATATCGGAAAACCTTGGGTGCGCCCTCCGGCTGGACGGCTCGCCGACCTGCTGGGGCGCGACCTGGATGTTCAGCCCTACCGGGGAGCCGGACGGGGACTTCGGCCTCGGCGAGGCGCCCCCGCTGGACTTGACCTACACCGACATCGCGGTGGGGGATCGGTTCGGCTGCGCCCTGGCGGTGGACGGCGAGGTTCATTGCTGGGGCACCGACCCGTGGCTGCAGGACTTCCCGAGCGCGCCCCCTGGGCCGTTCACCCAGATCGCCGCCGACTACATGGAGGCGTGCGGGTTGCACCCCGACGGCCGGGTGGAGTGCTGGGGCACCACCGACAACTTGACCCCCCCGCCGCCGGTCGTGCAGACCGAGGCGCCGGATGAGCCGCTCACCTCGGTCGCCCTCGGCGACCACGCGGCCTGTGGGGTCACCCTCGACGGACGGCTCCGGTGCTGGGGCAAGGACCCCGACGGGCGGTTCGCCGACCTGCCCGAGCCGTAGCGGGCGCTTGCGCTGCAGCGCCCCGCGGGGGTACGCTCCGGTCGTGCCGGTCGTCGAACTCACCGATTCAGAATTCGTGGCGCGGATCGTCGCCCATCCGGTGGCGCTGGTCGACTTCCACGCCGGTTGGTCGGCGCCCTGTGTGGTGTTCAAGCCGATCTTCAAGCGGTTGGCGGCGGACTATCCGGGCGTGCCGTTCTTCCTGATCGACATCGAGACCCATCCGGGGGTCAACCGCCTGTACCCGATCGGCGACCTGCCGTTCCTCGGGGTGTTCCGCGACGGGGAGCTCACCGAGGGGTACTCGACCTCCGACGAGAACCGGTTCCGGTCGTTCCTGGATCGCACGTTCGGCCGTGTCCGTTAGCACAGCGTGCTGTTCGAAATCACACAGGGCCTGAAGGGGCCGCCGGGTCGAGCGGCAGATCGCGCGTCGGCACGGTCCGTGCTCAGTCGGGCGACGGGGGAGGGCAGATGCGGGTCTCCGAGGTCATGACCGCCGAGGTGGTGGTGGTGGACCGATCGGCGTCGCTGGCGGAGTGTGCGACCCGGCTGGTCCGGCTGCGCATCCGCCACCTCCCGGTGGTGGGGGAGGACGGGCTACACGGGGTGCTGACCGACGCGACGGTGTTCCGGCGCGGGTCGTTCCTCGGCGAGTCCGACAGCCACACCCCGGCGAGCGCGTTCGTGACCTACGATCTGGCCGACGAGGGCAAGGTCGCGGGCGATCTGGCCGAGCCGTGTGAGGTCAACTGCCGGCCCGACGATCCACTCGAGCCGGTGGTGCGCCGCCTCGCCTCCGGCGCCCAGGACCACGCGGTGGTTCTCGACGAGCGGCGCCACCCGATCGGCATCTTCACCGAGCACGACGCCACCCGCCTCGCGCACGGGGTGCTGTCGCGCGCGCTGACGGTCGACCACCTCGGAGAGCGGCGGCTGCTCACCGTGCTGCAGCACACCTCCGCGGTCGACGTGTACGACGAGATGCAGCGCCGGCACGTGCGGCACGCGCTGGTGGTCGACGGGCTGCACCAGCTGGTCGCGGTGGTGAGCCAGCGCGACCTGGTGATGGACGACGTGGTGCGGCGGCGGCACGTGACCGTCGACGAGGTGGTGCGCTCCAGGACCGTGTACACGGTGCCCCCGGGGTCGAGCCTGGTCGCGTGCGCAGAGAAGATGCTGCAAGAGGGGATCGGCTCGCTCCCGGTGGTGGCCAACGGGCGCCCGGTGTCGATCGTGACCCGGCGCGACCTGGTGGAGGCGCTCGCCACGTCGCTCGAGAACGAGCAGCTGTTCCCCGACAGCGCCCCGGCGCGATAACGGGCGTACGGAGGTGGCGGATGGCCAACGAAGGTTCGGCTGACTTCGTTCGGGTGTTGCTCGCGTACTTCTTGCCGCCGGTGGGCGTGTTCCTGCAGGTCGGGCTCGGCGCCGCGTTCTGGATCAACGTCGCGCTGTGCTTCTTCTTCTGGGTGCCGGCGATCGTACACGCGGTGTGGGTGATCTCCACCACGGGCCCGAACGGCGGGGTCGCGCCGGACGGCAACCGCACGTTCCTGTCGCTGGTGGCCGCCGCGTTCGTGCCCCCGATCGGGGTGGCGATGAAGCACGGGCTCGGCGTGCCGCTGATCATCAACTGCGTGTTGTGCGTGTCCTTCTGGGTGCCGGGGATGGTGCACGCGGCGTGGGTCATCACCCAGGACGAGTGATCGAGTAAGATGCCGCGATCATGTCGGTCCGCGCTGCCGTGCTCGCGCTCGTGTTGCTGGCCTTGTCGGCCGGCCGCGCCGCCGTGGCCGCGCCGGGGGATCAAGACGGCGACGGTGTGCCCGACGCGACCGAAGACCGCGACGCCGACGGGAACCTCGACGACACCGACTCGGACGACGACGGGACCCCCGACTACCTCGACGTGGACGACGACGGGGACGGGGTGGACACCCGGGCGGAAGACTTCGACGGCGACGGCGACCCGACGAACGACGACCTCGACGAGGACGACCGGCCCGACTACCTCGACACGACCTCGCCGCTCGACGTGGACAACGACGACTACGTCTCGGCCGAGTACGGCGGCGACGACTGCGACGACACACGCAACGTGGTCCATCCGGGCGCGTTCGACCCGTGGTACGACGGGCAGGACTGGGACTGCGCCGGCGACGACGACTACGACGCGGACGGAGACGGCTACCAGAACGGGTACCAGGTCGACGGCGGCACCGACTGCGACGACGACGATCCGAGCGTGCACCCCGGGGTGACCGAAGATCGCGGGGAGGTCGATCGGGACTGCGACGGGTGGAGCGACCCGCGCGGCGTGCTGGTCGCGAACGGCGGGTGCGACTGCGGCTCCTCGGGCGCGGGGGCGTCGGCCCCGTGGTGGCTCGCGGCGGTGGTGGTCGGGCGGAGGCGCCGGTGAGCGGCCCCGTGCTCGAGCCGAACGCCGTCACCGGGACCGCCGAGGGGCGCACGTTCCAGATCAAGAACTGCCTCGGGCGCGGCGGGTTCGGCGAGGTGTACCGCGCCACGATGATGAGCGCGGGCGGGCTGCGCACCGAGGTCGCGGTCAAGGTGCTGCACGCGGAGGTCGATCCGGGCAGCCAGGCGATCCAGCGCCTGCGCGACGAGGGGCAGATGCTCGGCGCGGTCCGCCACCCTTCGGTGCTCAAGGTGCACGACCTGGTCGCGCTCGACGGGCGGGTGGCGCTGGTCACCGAGTACGTCGAGGGACAGGACCTCGACAAGTGCATCGTGGCCCCGCTCGGCGCCCCGGCGCGCGTCGACCCGCTGCCGGCGCGCGCGGTGCTCGAGGTGATCGCGAAGGTCGCCGACGGGCTGTACGCGGCGTACCACAGCCCGTCCCCCACCGGTGACGGGCCGCTGCAGCTGGTCCACCGCGACATCAAGCCCGCGAACATCCGCTTGGGGCGCCACGGCGAGGTGAAGCTGCTCGACTTCGGCATCGCGCGCGCCGCGAACTCGGATCGGGAGGCGCGGACCGAGACCAACGCGATGCTCGGCTCCTACCTGTACATGGCGCCCGAGCGGTTCCTCGACAACGTCGAGAGCGGCCCGGCGGTCGACGTGTACGCCCTCGGCCTCACGCTGTACGAGGGGTTGACCGGGCGCCGGATGTTCGGCGATCTGAGCTTGAAGGAGGTGTACCTCCTCGTGCTCGAAGGGCCTCGGTACGACGCGCACGTGAAGGCGGCGCTGGAGAAGATCCCACACGAGGTGCCGCACCAGGTGGTGGCGCTGATCCACCGCACGCTGTCGCTCGACCCGGCGAACCGCCCCGACCACGAGACGATGTCCCGCACCTGCCACGACCTCGCGGAGCGGCTGCCCGGCCGGAGCCTCGAGCGGTGGGCGCGCGGCCGGGACTGGCCGCCGCCGCGGGTGGTGCGCGGGGTGCTCGACGGCTCCACCCTGCAGGAGCAGAGCGGGGTGTCGAGCCGACCGCTGCCCCCGGTCATCACGTCCGAGAGCCAAGGTGACCTGCTCCGCACCGCGTCCACCACGCTCGAGCGGCCCGGGGTGGTCGTGGGGGTGGGGGTCGGCCTGTTCGGCGTCACCGCGACGCTCGCGGTGCTGATCGGCCTGGCGGTGATCGGCGTGGTCAGCCTGGTGATGGCGCTGCGGGCCC
>JBEBJC010000297.1:0-8912 GCA_040080105.1 Myxococcota bacterium | reverse complement strand
TCGGAAGATCGGCCTCCGTGCTCGATCTCGCGCTGTTGGATCCGGAGGCCGGCGGGTTGCGCCGGTTACACGGGTACGCCGAGGAGCGCGGCTCGTTCGGGGTGCCGGTGGCCGGGGGCGCCGATCTCGACGGCGACGGGTACCCAGACGTGGCGCTGTCGGCGATGCGCGCGGGGCCGGGCGGCGTCGAGGGCGCGGGCCGGGTGTCGGTGTGGTTCGGCGACGGCACCGTCTCTGGCGTGGCCGACGCGTTCGACGACCCCGACGTGTTGTCGATCGAGGGGGTGGAGCCCCAGGAGACCGCCGGGTCGGAGATCTGGATGGGCGACGTGACCGGCGACGGCCTCGGCGACCTGTTGATCGCGCGGCAGAACGCAGGCCCGAACGGGGTGGTCGGGGCCGGGTCGGTGTCGATCGTCGCGGGCGATCCGGGGCTGCGCGACCTCGACGCGCTGGTGTTGTCGCCCGACGCGCCCGGGGTGCTCACCCTCGCGGGAGACCAGGTGTACGGCCGGGTCGGGATCTGGGTCCGCGCGGGCGACGCGACCGGCGACGGCGTCGACGACCTGCTGATCGGGGCGGACCAGGAGGACGGCCACCGCGGCGCGGTGTGGCTGGTCGAAGGGGGGCCGTGGCTCACGTCGCCCGGGACCGTGGTCCTCGGCGCGCCCGGCCCGCTCGAAGGCCACGCGCTGCGGATCGAGGGCCCCGCGCTCGACGAGGCGCACTTCGGCGGCACGGTCAACCTGGGCGACATCGACGGCAACGGGAAGGCCGACCTGTTCGTGGGGGCCACGCTGAACCGCGCCGGCGCCGACCTCGAGCCGGCAGCCGACGGCGGGGAGACCCACGGCTCGGGCGGGGTCCCGCACGGCCGGGTGTACGTGATCCCGGACGCGGCGTTCGGTCCGCCGCCGTGGTCCGCCGGGTGGTCGGTCGAGTCGCCCCCCGCCCCGCTGACCACGTTGACCGGAGCCAACCTCGACAACAACTTCGGCGAGGAGCTGGTGGGCGGGTACGACTGGGACGCCGACGGGGAGGCCGACCTGTTCGTCGGCGACCTCACCGGCGACCGCTCGGGCGAGCAGCGGGCGTTCTCCGGGTGCGGCGTGGTGGTGTGGTCGATCGCGCGCCACGCCGGGCGGTCGCTGTCGCTCGAAGATCCGCCGGCCGACCTCGAGACCACGTTGATCCTCGGCGCCGACGGCCGCGACATCTTCTCCGACACCGCGGGCGCCGGTGACATCGACGGCGACGGGATCGACGACCTGATGTCGACCTCTCCCGACGCCGAGCCCGGCGAGCGCGAGGGGGCCGGGACCGCGACGGTGCTGTTCGGCGGCCCGCGGTGGCCGGCGCGGATCGACCTGAAGGACGGCCGGCTGCCCGGCGACCCCGCGCTGCGGGTGCTCTCGGTGTGGGGCGCGCTCGGCACCACCTCGTCACACGACTACGGCGACATGCTCGCGTACAGCGGGGCGGTGGCCGACATCGACGGCGACGGCCGGGCCGACCTGGTGGTGAACGAGATGCTCGGCAACGGGCTGCAGCCGCTCACCGAGGACGTGGGCAACCTGGTGGTGATCTCCGGCGCGGTCGCCGCCGCTCGGTGATCCCGCCGCGGTCGCGGGTGAGATACGCAGCGCGCCATGATGTTCACCCTCGTTGTCCGTTCGTTCGCCGCCGACGCAGCCCCGACCGACCCGTCCACCGAATGGGACGTGAGCGCGCCCCACGGGCCGACCCACGACGTGACCCTCGACCTCGACGAGGGCACCTGGATGAGCGTGACCGTCGCCGGCGACAAGCTCGTGTTCGACCTGCTCGGCGACCTGTGGTCGATCCCGCTCGGCGGCGGGGAGGCCACCCGCCTCACCTCCGGGCCCGCGTGGGACACCGAGCCCCAGGCCTCGCCGGACGGCGCGCGGATCGCGTTCACCTCCGACCGCGGCGGAAACGAGAACGTGTGGGTGATGAACGCCGACGGCACCGGCGCGCGCGCGGTCACCGACGAGGACGAGGCGCGGTGCACCGACCCGGTGTGGGACCCCACCGGGCCGTACCTGCTGGTGCGGCACCGGACCGTCGACACCCGCTCGATCGGGGTCACCGAGATCTGGCAGCACCACCTCGACGGCGGCGACGGGTTCGCGCTGACCGCGCTGGCCGATCACCCGCACGCAGGCGAGGCGACCGCGCTCGGGCGGTACCTGTGGTTCAGCTCGCGCCACGGCCGGTTCGAGTACGACGCCGACGCGGTCGCCGGGCTGTGGGACGTGGTGCGGTTGGATCGGCGCACGGGCGACCTGCGTCCGGCGGTGTCCGGCCCGGGCAGCGCGAGCCGCCCCACCGTGTCGGCCGACGGCGCGCACCTGTGGTTCGTGTCGCGCGAGCGCGAGCGCACCGTGCTCGAGCGGCTCACCGTCGCCACCGGGGCGCGGATCGTCGCCGATCCCGACCTGTCGCCGGACGAGCTCGAGGCGTTCGCGCTGCACGGCACCTACCCCCGGATCGCGCTCGCCCCGAACGGCGACCCGATCTACTGGGCACACGGCAAGTTGTGGCGGCTCGACGCGACCACCCTCGTGCGGACCGAGATCCCGTTCCACCTCGACGGCACCTGGACCCTGCACGACGTGACCCGGTGGCCACACCCGATCACCGACACGGTGGCGGTGAAGTCGATCCGCTGGCCGACCTTGTCGTCGCGCGGGAGCCTCGCGTTCTCCGCGGTGGGGGCGCTGTGGGTGCGCACCCCGGACGGCGAGCTCAGCCGGGTGTCCGAGGGCACCGGGTACGCGCCGGCGTGGAGCCCGGACGGCAAGTCGCTCGCGTGGACCAGCTGGGACGACGAGACCGGCGGGCACCTACACGTGACCGGGCCGGGCGGGCAGACCGACACGTTGCCGGTGCAGGGCCAGCTCACGAACCCCGCGTGGAGTGACGACGGGCGCGAGCTGGTGGTGCTGCGCGGGGCGGGCGGCCTCGTGCCGGGCGCCGACCTGTCGGCCGAGCCGTGGTACGAGATCGTCCACCTCCGGCGGGACGGGATCCTGCCGCCGCCGGGCCGGTGGGTGGTGAGCACCGTGCGCGCGATCGACGGCCAGTACGGCGCGCGCAAGACCCGGCTCGCGCTGCACGACGGCCGGGTGTGGTTCTTCGAGTTCCGCGACGGGGAGCCGCGCGAGCCGCCCACCGCGGTGCTGATGTCGGTCGCGCTCGACGGGACCGACCCGATCGACCACCTGAAGCTCGGGCATGCCGAAGAGGTCGCGATCTCGCCCGACTTCGGCCGCGTCGCGTACAAGCTCGACCACCAGCTGTACGTGTCCGCGTTGCCCGCGTTCGCCCGCGAGGTGGAGCGCGAGGCGCTGCCCGCCACCCAGGTCACCAAGGTCGTCGGCGACTGGATCGGGTGGAGCCCGGACGGGGCCGAGGTCACCTGGGTCCAGGGGGCGGAGTTCGCGCGGCTGCCGGTCTCCGACCTGTGGGCGCCCGAAGAGGAGGGCGAGGAGGAGGAGGACGAGGACTGGTTCGCCGAAGATCCGCGGATCGTGAAGACCCCGATCGGGCTCGAGCTGCCGCGGTCGCGGCCCGGGGGGTACCGGCTGCTGACCCACGCCCGGGTGATCCCGATGACCGGCGACGCCGTGCTCGACGACGTGAACGTGTTGATCGCGGCCGATCGGATCGTCGAGATCGGGCCCGGGGTGACCCACCCCGACGCCGAGGTGATCGACTGCACCGGCAAGACCATCGTGCCGGGCCTGATCGACGTACACGCCCACCTGCACTACAACGCGAGCGACGTGCTGCGCGAGCAGGACTGGACCTACCTGACCGCGCTCGACTTCGGGGTGACCACGGTGCACGACCCGTCGGCGAACACCGACCTCGTGTTCACCAAGCGCGAGCGGGTCGAGGCCGGGTTCGAGCGGGGGCCGCGGGTGGCGTCCACCGGGTTCATCCTGTACGGCGCCCACGACGCGGCGATGGCCGACACGCCGTCGCTCGACGCCGCGCGGGCCCACGTGCGCCGGATGAAGGCGGTCGGCGCCACCAGCGTGAAGGTGTACCAGCAGAGCCAGCGCGAGCGGCGCCAGTGGTACGCGCAGGTGTGCGTCGAGGAGCAGATCCTGTGCGTGCCGGAGGGCGGCGGCGACCTGTGGATGGACCTCGGGATGGCGGTCGACGGGTACCACGCGATCGAGCACGCGCTCGAGGTCACCCCGCTGTACCGCGACGTGATCGGGCTGCTCGCGGGCACCACCGGCGGCAGCGGCGACGGGTACGGCACGTTCCACACCCCGACCTTGCAGGTCGCGTACGGCGGCGTGTCGGGCAAGCAGTGGTGGATCCAACACGCGAACCCGGTCGACGACGCGCGGCTGCGGCGGCACTTCCCCACCCGGCTGCTCGAGGCCGACCTGTGGCGGGGCGAGGTGACCGCACACGACGACGACTGGCGCGCCCGCAGCACCGCTCGCGACGACGCGACCCTGCAGGACGCGGGCGGGCACGTCACCCTGGGCGCCCACGGCGAGCTGCAGGGGCTCGGGGTCCACTGGGAGCTGTGGGGGCTCGGCGGGTGGCTCGGCCCGACCCGCGACCCGGGCGGGATGGAGCCGATCGAGGCCCTCCGCGCGGCCACGATCGAGGGGGCCCGGTACCTCGGCCTCGACGGGGACCTCGGCACGGTGGAGGTCGGCAAGCTCGCCGACCTGCTGGTGCTCGACGCCGACCCGCTGGCCGATCTACACGCCACCACCCGGATCGCGTTCGTGGTGAAGAACGGAGAGGTCGTCCGGTAGTATCGGCCGCGCGCCCGTGCTACGCACCTCCCACCCCAGGAGGCAGCGGATGATCGGTGTGTGGCTCGCCGCGGCGGCGCTCGCGGGAGACAAGGACCGCGACGGGATCAAGGGCAAGGTCGACGCGTGCCCCGAGCTCGCGGAGGACGCCGACGGGTTCGAGGACGGCGACGGGTGTCCGGACGTGGACAACGACCTGGACCGCCTCGAAGACCAGGTCGACAAGTGTCCCGACGAGCCCGAGGACACCGACGAGTTCGACGACCAGGACGGGTGCCCCGATCCGGACAACGACCAGGACGGCGTGCTCGACCTGGCCGACGCCTGTCCGCTCGAGCCGGAAGACAGCGACGACCGCGACGGCTGCGCGACCACCACGCTGAAGCTGCTCACCGAGACCGGCTACCTGGCGGCGGTCGGCGCGCTGGCGACCGAGTTGCTCGCGGCGGTGGCGGAGGAGGAACGCGGCTGCGACCGGGCGAGCGCGGCGGCCGAGCGGCTGCTCGAGAACGACGTGGGCGCGCTGCGCAAGGAGTGGGACTCGCGGCTCGCGCGGGCGCCGGAGGGGTTCGACGCGGCCGCGGCCAACGAACTGCTGGCGAACAAAGGCGAGGTGTACCGCGCGCTGGCGCCGGCGGTCGCGGTGTACTGCAAGCAGCACGGCGGGTGGAGCGCGGTCGGGCCGGAGGTGGAGCGGGTGTACGCGGCGCTGCCGGTGCCGGTGAAGAAGAAGCGGCGCTGACCCCACTCCCAGTCAACGGGCGCTGACCCAGCTCGTCACCGCCTCGGCCGGCAGGCGGATCAGCTCGAAGATCGCCGCCCGCAGGTCTCCCGCGACCTCGGGGTTGCGGAAGTCCCACACCACCTCGCCGTTCGGGGTCACCTCGAGCGCGCGCCCGCGGGTCGACTCGGTCACCAGCAGGTGCCCGTTCGGCAGCTCCTGCGCGGCGCCCAGCACCTCCGACACCAGCCGCTGGCCGTCCGAGCCGCCGTATGCGCCCACCAGGTCCATCGACCACGGGGTGAACCGCAGCACCCGGCTCGTGCCTCCCGGCCCCCCGCGGTTGTCGAACAACATCAGCGCCCCGGTGGGGGTGATCTCCGCGTCGTGTTGGCGCCGCCACGGCCCGGTCGTCGCCCACACGATCTGCTCGCGGTCGAGGTCGAGCACCGCGAGCGCGTCGAGGTGGCGCATCGACAGCAGCACCTGGCGCGGGCCGCCGATCCCCGACGCGGTGCGCTTCACCGCGTCGAGCGGGAACAGCGCGTTGGTGTGCATCGGGTCGCCCGTGTCGGTGGGCGCCCGATCGAGCAGCGCGGCCCACGGGGACGCCCGCAGCGCGGCCCACACCGACACCCGGTTCACCTCCCGCCCGGACGGGTCGAGCTCCGACACGCAGTCCTCGAGCAGCGGCTGCCCCGCCGGCCCCGCGCCGGGGCGCACCGAGCGGGTCAGGGTCCACACCCCGCCGTCCGGTCGCCACCGCGCGTCGTGGTGGGCTCGGTCGGCGGTCGCCCACACGGTGCGCGACCGCGCGTCGAGGTGCACCAGCCCGAGCCCCTCGTACACGCCGAGCAGGTGTCCGTCGCTCACCCGCAGCGCGACCCGCCGCCACGCGCCGGTCGCGCGGACGTCCGACGAGACGAGCCCCGGGAACGCCTGGTGGAACGGCTGTCGCCACCGGTGCAGCACCCGGCCGTCCATCGCGATCAGCAGCGCCTCGGCGGCGTGGCCCGAGCTGTACAGCGACGGCGCGGCGTACGCGCGGTCGCGGTCCCACCGCACCACCCCGTCCACCGCGTCGTCGGGCTCGTACGCGCCCACGTAGCCGAGCGACTCGAGCGCGGAGATCTCGGCGGGGTTCGCGGGGTACGCGTCGGGGTACCACCGCCCCGGCAGGTCCTGGGCGGAGGCCGCGAGGGCGAGCGCGCCGAACATCAGCGCTCGCCGGCGGTCACCACCAGCCACTCGCGACCCGGCGTGACGTCGAACTTCACCGCGTCGATCGCGTACGAGCCGGCCGGCAACAGCCCGCGGAACGCGTGGGTCTCGGTGACCTTCTTCTGCGCGGTGACGATCGCGTCCCGCTCCTCCTGACCGAACGGCATCACCTCGCGGAACAGCACCGGGACGGCGCCCTCCCCGACGTACACCGACACCAGGCCGTACCGGGCGTCGATCTCCTGCAGCTCCTGCGTGGCCGACTCCTTGGCTTCGAGCTGGACCGGGTCGCCGAACGGCTCTGCGCCGCGCGCCCGCCGCAAGCGGTAGTACGCGAGCAGCGTCTCTCCGCGCGCCAGCGCCGCCTTCGCGCCGAGGTGGTGGTCGAGCGGCGCCAGCACCAGCGCCCCTGGCCGGTTCGGCGCGGGCTCGAGGTCGAGCAGGCGCTGGTACGTGCGCTCGACGCCGGTCCAGGTGTTGCGCTGCGCCAGCTTCAGCAGCTCGTCCTCGAGCCGCCGCAGCTCGGCCGAGTCGACCTCGGCCGCCTGTGCGATCGCGAGCCAACCGGTGATCATCGGTCTCCCTCCCGCGGCGCCCCGATCATCACCTGGTACGCCCCCGCGGCCCCGCCGACATCCTGGGTGGCGAGCAGGTGGTACGTCTCGCCGGCCACGAACGACCAGGTGAGCCGATCCGGATCGAGGAGGTCGTCCGACGCCAGGATCTGGTCGCCTTCGTCGTCGATCAACCGGAGGTCGTGGTCGTCGCCGTCGTCGGGGTCGACCACGTACACCGAGTAGGTGCCGCCGACGGTGAAGGTCAGGTCCCACGCGTCGACGTCCGGCGGCCCGTCGTGGGAGGCGCACAGCACGTGTGGGGGCGTGGTCGACACCGAGATCGGCGTGTTGCCGACCTCCGCGTCCTGGCGGGCGGCGATCCGCAGCTCGGTGGTCACGTCGTCGCCGACGTGCCCGGCCGCGTCGGTCGCGGTCACCCCGTACGCAACCACCACCGAGGTGCAGCCGACCTCGGTGGTGGTGGACAGGGTGCCCACCGAACCATCCCACCCGTCGAGCGACTCGATCGTGTAGGTCCCGTCGAGCTGCCCGTCGACGAACACCCCCACCGTGCCGCCCTCCAGGTCGCCGTCGGGGTCGGACAGCCCGAGCGTGAGCGTGACCTGGTCGTACGCGAGCTCCACCGTCCACTGCTCGACCGTGGGCGCGACCTCCGGGTCGGCGTCCGCGTCGGTGTCCACGTCGGTGTCGGCGTCTGCGTCGGCGTCGGTGTCCGTGTCGGCGTCCCCGTCCGGCGTGGCCCACTGAGGCGGGCCCCACAGGAACGGGCACCCGGCGGTGCCCACCAGCGCTACGACCCCCCACCGGTTGCCCAACCGCCCCTCCGCGACCCGCAGAAGTATACCGCGGGCGGGCCTGCGCGTCGTCGACGTGGTCCGAAGAGGAACTTGCGGCGCGGCGGGAGCGATCGTGTGACACTGTTGGGTGATGGAGCTTGCCTCCCGCCGGCACCCGCGAAAACGTGTCCCCGCCGACCCTGCGTCGGGGGGCGATCCGCTCGACTCGGTCGAGGTGGTGGAGCGAGGCCCGGCCGGCGGTGGGTTCGTCGGCGCCGAGATGATCGACAGCTACGCGATGGACGATCCCCCCTCCGAGGAGGTCCGGCTCGATCCGCGGTTTCATCGGGTGGCCGAGCCGGCCACCGAGCTCATCGATCGCGAGTCGATGCGGGCGATGGCGGAGGAGATGCTCGCGGGCCCGGCGCCCCACCCCGACGAGCTCACCCAGTCCGTGCCGTTCGAGCTCCCGATCACCCACGGCGCGGCGCCGGTGGCGCTGGGCGCGATCGGGGCGGGGATCGCGCTCACCACGCCGCTGCCGCGGGACCCGGCCACCGAGCGGATCGACCGGGAGTCGCTGCAGCAGACCGAGCGCGACCTGGCCGAGCGAGACCTGGTCGAGGTCACCGTGCCCACCCCGCTCGACGAGCTCGAGCTGGCGGGCGGCTCGCCCGAGTTCACTCTGCCCGCACACGTCGGGTTCGACGCCCCCGAGGGGCTGGCCGCGCCGCTCCGCGCGCCCGACGACGTGTCGATCGACGAGATCGACCCAGGCATCGCGCTGCCCGACCCGCTCCCCCCC
>JBEBJC010001400.1:0-1843 GCA_040080105.1 Myxococcota bacterium | reverse complement strand
GGCCAGACCCGCGGATCCGGGTCGGAGCGGCGTGCGCGGTGGCGTTGGTCGGGGTCGTGACCACCACCGCCGCCCTGCGGCGCCGCAGCTCGGTACGCCCGGGGGTCCGGTGGGTGGGCGAGATCCCGATCACCGGCCGGGGGTCACCGCCACCACCGTCTTCGGCAGGCGGGTGAGCTTGTTGTTCTTGTCCACCGCCACCAGGTGGATGTCGACCTCGACCAGCGGGGTCGCGCCGCCCACCCGGTAGATCGGCTGGTGGAACACCGCGCGGAACTCGCTCTTCAGCTCGACCGTGGTGCGGACCTCGAGCTCGTCGCCGAACTGCGCGCCCTCCTTGAACCCCATCTCCGCCCGGTACACCACGAACCCGGTGCCCTCCTCGCGGTACAGGCGCACCAGCTCGGCGCGCCCGAGGAAGTGCTCCCGAGCGCGCTCGCAGTACTTCAGGTAGTTCGCGTGGTACACGAGGCCCGAGAAGTCCGTGTCCTCGTAGTAGACGCTGACGCGGTGTACGTGCGGCTCGCTCACCATCCCTCCAGGTCGCGTCTGGTATCGTGGCGGCCGTACGGAGGGGACGTGAGCTTGAGAGGACGCACGCTGTTCGTGACGGGTGGCAGCCGAGGGATCGGCTTGGCGATCGCGGTCGCCGCGGCGCGAGAGGGGGCGAACGTCGCGATCGCGGCGAAGACCGCGGAGCCTCACCCGAAGCTGCCGGGCACCATCCACACCGCCGCCGCTGCGGTCGAGGCGGCCGGGGGCGTGGCGCTGCCGCTGGTGGTCGACGTGCGGGACGAGAACCAGATCGCGGCCGCCGTGGCGCGGACGGTGGAGCGGTTCGGCGGGATCGACATCTGCGTGAACAACGCGTCGGCCATCCAGCTGACGCCCACGTTGCAAACGGAGATGAAGCGGTTCGACCTGATGTTTTCGGTGAACGTCCGCGCGACCTACGCCACGGCGCAGGCGGTGCTGCCGCACCTGATGAAGTCCCCCCACGCCCACATCTTGAACCTGTCGCCCCAGTTGAACCTCGATCCCCGCTGGTTCAAGGACCACGTGGCCTACACGATGTCGAAGTACGGCATGTCGATGTGCGTGTTGGGGATGGCGGCGGAGTTCGCCGGGAAGGTCGCGGTGAACGCGCTGTGGCCGCGCACCTCGATCGCCACCGCGGCGGTGAACATGTTGGGGGGGCCGGCGATGATGGAGCACTCCCGCAAGCCCGAGATCATGGCCGACGCGGCCCGGTGGATCTTCGAGCAGCCGGTCACGACCACCGGGCAGTTCTTCATCGACGAGGATCTGCTGCGGGGGATCGGCGTCACCGATTTCTCGGCATACGCGTACAAGCCGGGTACACCGTTGCATCAGGACTTCTTCCTGTAGGAGGACCCGCTCGGTGTCCACGACCCCCCGAGGACGCTCGCTGCACACGGAGGCCCGGCCGCCGGAGACCCCGAAGTCGGGCCCGGCACCGGTGGCGCCGCCGTCTCCGCCGTCGGTGTCGCCGTTCGCCCAGTACGGTCCGGGCGCGGGTTCGATGGGGGAGATGGCCGAGCAGAACCGGGCGCAGAGCCTCGGGATCCTCGCGATCGTCGGCGGGCTCGGGTTCGCGCTCGCGGCGGTCGGCGGCCTGGTGATGCTGGTGGTGGTGTTGTGGTTCTTGTACTCGGCGGCCACCGGGGAGTCGCCGCTCGCCACGGTGCAGAAGGACAAGCAACACGTGCGCGACACCGGCTTCGCCACCCCGCAGCTGCCGGAGCCGGGTCAGGCCGGGCCGCGGCCCGGAGGGGCTTCGGGTTCACGCCCCAGTGATCCCTCCGCCCCGCCCGCGCCCACC
>JBEBJC010001399.1:0-1844 GCA_040080105.1 Myxococcota bacterium | reverse complement strand
GACACCACCCACAGGAACTTCGTGAGGGACAGCTGCCCCTCGCCGAGGATCCGAAACGCCGACGCCATCGCCTCGCGCCGGTACCGCTCGCGCACCACCGCGCCGGACAGCGCGTGGTACCCGGTCTCGCCGTACGACCACAGGTCGACCACCCCGGGCATCACCAGCGGGAACAGCGGCGACAGCAGGTCCTGCAGGAAGTCCCCGATGTACAGGTCTTCCTGGCGCGGCTTGCCGACCACGGTGGCCGGCCAGATCGCGTCGCGCCGACGGCAGACCGCCTCGACGTGGAACACGGGGTAGTCGTGCTTCAAGCTGTAGTACCCGTAGTGGTCCCCGAACGGACCCTCGGGCTGCACCTCGTTCGCCCTCACCCGACCGACCAGCGCGAACTCACACCCCGCCACCAGGCGGTGCGGGTGGCCGATCGGGTTGTCGGCGGTGGCGATCCGCCCGCCCTGGAGCAGCGACGCGAGCAGCAGCTCCGGCACGTTCTCCGGCAGCGGCGCGATCGCCGACAACACCAGCGCCGGCGGCCCGCCCACGAACACGGTGGTCGGCAGGTCCTCCCCCCGCGCCCGCGCGACCTGGTGGTGGAACCCACCGCCCTTGCCGATCTGCCAGTGCATCCCGGTGGTGGTGGGAGAGTGGCGCTGGACCCGGTACATCCCGAGGTTGTGGCTGTGGTTCTCGGGGTGCTCGGTGTACACGAGCGGCAGGGTGACGAAGTGGCCACCATCTTCGGGCCACGACTTCAACATCGGGATCTGGTCGAGCCGGGCGGGCTGCTCGACCACCTCGGTCACCGGCCCCGACGACACGCGTCGGGTGCCGAGGCGCAGGCCCTGGGCGAAGAACGAGCGCTCGGCCCACACCTTCCCGAGGGTGGGAGGCACGAGCTCGTGCACCAGCCGGACCGCGGTCTCGACGAACGCGCGCGGACGCGGGCCGAACGCGCGCTCGACCCGGCGCGCCGTGCCGAACAGGTTCGTGACCACCGGCACCGACGAGCCGACGGGCGACTTGAACAGCAGCGCCGGGCCCCCCGCCGCGATCACCCGCCGATGGATCTCGGGCAGCTCGAGCGTGGGATCGACAGGCGCGTCGATCTCCACCAGGTCTCCGTCGGTGCGCAGCACGTCGATGAACGACCGCAGGTCCTCGAACACCTGTCCTCCGGGCCCGGGTGGTCGGTCCCGGGGTGGAGCAATAACACTCGCCCCATGGCCCTCGCGCGCGCTACCCCGCAGCAGTCCGCGGCGCTCGACGTGACGACCCACGGCGAGTGGGGCGGCGGGCTGTCGGTGGCCGACCACGTGACCCGCGAGCGCCGCCTGCGCGGGGGGTGGTGGCCGCGGACGACCCACGCGGGCTGGCTGTGGACCCACGGAGCTGAAGCCGTCGCGTCGTGTGAGACCTACGAGGTGCAGGTCGGCGGCCGGCGACCGGGGCGGGCGTGGGCGATCGCGAGCGTGTTCGTGCCGCCGGAGCACCGCGGGCGCGGGCACGCCTCGGCCCTGCTGGAGGCGCTCGCCGCCGATCGCGCCGCCGAGCCCGAGGCGCGGGCGCTGGTGCTGTTCTCTGACCTCACCCGGCCCGAGCTGTACGCCCGGCTCGGTTTCGTGGCCCGGCCGGCGGTCGACCGGATCGGTCCGCCCGACCCCGACGACCCCGACGACGGCCGGTGGACGCGGTTCGGCGAGGCCGAGCTCCCCTTGCGCCTGCCCCCGCCGCCACCCGACGGGTTCGCGCTCGCCCCGAGCCCAGCCCAGCTCGACTGGCACCTCGACCAGGCGCGGACCCGCGCCGAGCTCACCGGCGGACGCCGCAGCGCGCGGTGCGGC
>JBEBJC010001398.1:0-1846 GCA_040080105.1 Myxococcota bacterium | reverse complement strand
GCGGGTGGTGATGTCGAACCGCTGGCTCACCGGCCCGCTGGTGCGGCGGATCTTGGCCGGCAAATCTTCGACGAACGCCTCGATCCGCACCACCGCGGCGGTCACGATGTTGTCGGGCAGCGACAAGGAGAACGTGTTGCCCCGGCGAGCCACCGCGCGGATCAACCTGCGCCTGCTGCCCGGCGACACCGTCGACGAGGCGCTCGACCACCTGCGCCGGGTGATCGACGACCCCGAGGTGTCGGTCGCGGTGGTCGGCGGGTTCTCCAGTGAGGCGTCCGCGGTGTCGCGGTGGGACGGGCCCGTGTGGGACCAGCTCGCCGACACGATCCGAGCGGCGTTCCCCGACGCGGCGGTCGCGCCGTTCCTGATGGTCGGGGCCACCGACGCGCGCCGGTTCGCGCCGCACTGCGACGCGGTGTTCCGATTCTCCCCGTTTCGGCTCGATCCCGAGGACCTGCAGCGCCTGCACGGGGTCGACGAGCGGGTGTCGGTCGACGCGCTGCCCCGCGCGGCCGGGTTCTACGTCCGGTGGCTGGAGGCCGCCGCCGGCCCCGGCTGACCGGGCCCTGGTTTGGCCGAGCGGATCCTCCGTGGTACCTGTAGCGCGGGATGGGAGGACCGATGACCGACATGCTGACCGAGACCGACGAGGCGCTGATGATCGCAGCCCGGGAGCACCTGGCGCGGCATCGCGAGTGTCAGCTGTTGTCCGCGCTGATCACCCAGCTCCGGAGCAAGGAGTTCCCGTGGTGGGCGCCGACCCACCTCCGCGGGATCTGGCCCACGCCGACTCGGTTCGAGTGGCTCGACGCCCGGCCCGACGTGCGCGGCCGCCTCACCCACCAGCTCACCGGCCTCGCCCCGATCACCGCCCGCCACTCCGACAAGGCGTTCCAGATCCAGTTGATCGAGCGGGTGCTCGAGGCGGGCGACGTGTCGGACCACGACTGGGAGATGGCGTTCCACCCAGAAGAGCTGGCGGTCCACGCGCCCCCGGCCGAGGTGTGGCACGCGTTCCGCAGCGCGTTCCCGTGGGACCGCCCGTCGGCCGACGACCGGGAGCTGATGAGCTGGCTGCTCGCCGAGCTGCTGGACGAGAAGAAGGACGGCCTGAAGACGAGCTCGATCATGACGCCGCTGTACGTGCGGTCCGCGATCGACGTGCGGGTGTGGCAGGAGCACATCCCGCTCGACGTGCGGGTGCAGATCGACGGCCGCCGCCTGCGCAAGGAGCTCGAAGGCAAGACGTTCACCTGCCGCGACGAGCTGGCGGTGGTGAAGCTCGAGCGGATCGTGGAGTACGTCCCCACCGTGCACCTGCGCGGCGTGTTCGACGCGCTCGAGCGGGTGCTGCCCGCGCTGGCCGGAGAGTCCGAGCCCACCGGCGAGGAAGAGGTGGAGCGCACCGAGGTCGGGTCGCGCGCCGACCTCGGCGACCTTTAGGAGCCTGTGGGGCGTAGGCCGCGCAGCGGCCTCGCCCCACGGCTCCTCCCCAGCCCGTGCCCGTGCCCGTGCCCCGAGCAGCTGGCGACGCGGACAGATCCTGGCCTGTCACGCGGGTACGTGGGCGGCTGGAGGAGAGATGGCACGGAGCGTGCGGTTCGACTGCCAGCGGCTGGCTGGAGGTCTTCGGTCACGCGGTCGAGGCCGTGGCGGTACTCGATGAGCTGGCGGAGGAGAACGGCCGACGAGGTCCAGGGCGACGCCCCAGCAGCGAATGTGGTCACAAGGTCAGCACCCCCCAGGGTCGCGCCGTCTACCGACGACGGAAGTGCCTCCCGGAACCTGTGTTCGGCCAGATCAAGCAGGCGATGGGGTTCAGGCGGTTCTCGATGCGCGGACT
>JBEBJC010001397.1:0-1849 GCA_040080105.1 Myxococcota bacterium | reverse complement strand
GGCGCTGGTGATCGGCCTCATCCGCCGCCACCACGTCGACGCGTTCGTCGGCGGCTTGCTGGTGCTGGTGCTGGCGCTGATGCCCGACGCCAGCATCAACACCGGCAGCTACTGGTCGGGCGTCGCGCTGTTCCTGGCGCTGTACCGCACGGCCAGCCAGCTCGACGAGCTACCGCCGCGCGCGTTGATCGTGCTCGGCGCCACCGGGGTGGCGGGCATGTCCGGCTCGTATCTGTACGAGCGCGAGTTCCACGCGCGGCCGAACATTCCGTCGGCGAAGTTGCAGGAGCTGATCTCGCGGAACCAAACGCTCGGGTGGGGCGGGATCGGCCTCGGGGTCGCCGGCGCGGGCCTCGTGGGCGCGTCGTTCGCGGTGGGGTTCTGACGATGTGGAACGCGGTGTGGCTCGGCTTCGGCGGCTGCTTCCTGATCACCGACGCGGAGATCCGTCAGCACGATCGGAAGATCGACGCCGGCGACGCGGACACCGATGTCGACGCCGACACCGACACCGACACCGACCTCGACCCCGACGGAACCCCCGAGACCGCGACCGAGGTCACCGACGACCTCGGACGCCAGCCGACCTGCGTGCCCGGGGCGATCGACCCCGCGGGCGACGTCGACTGGTACCGGTTCTCGGGCGCCGCGCCGGACCAGATCCAGCTGGTGAGCACCGTCGCGGCGTCCGCGAGCCCGCCGTCGATCGCCGACACCGTGCTCGCGTCGGCGGACGGCCCGCAGAGCGACGACTCGCTGTTCGGCGTGCTGGGGAGCGACTCGGTGTTGACCTCGGTGCCCGATCGACCCGTGCGGGTGTCCGACGCGACCGACGGCGGCCCTGGCCACACCTACGAGGTGTGCGCCCAGATCATCGACGACCTCGAGTTCGAGCCGAACGACAACGGGGCGAGCACGCTGCACGACCTCGCCGGCACCAAGGACCCGCTGTTGATCGGCGGCCAATGGACCGGCGATCCGGACACGTTCCAGTTCTTCACCCGCGCCGACCGGGTGTACCGCGCGGCGCTGGTCCCGGGGCACCAGATCCCCAACGCTCGGCTGGTGCGGCTCGACCCGTACACTTCACTTCCGGTGCAGACGAGCACCGACCCGACGTACGACGGCGCGGCGTGGGCCCAGGGATACCCGGCGGACGCGGCGCTGCTGTTCACCGAGGCCACCGGGGTCACGACGATTGGCCTCGCCGGCGGGAACGGCGCGTCGGGCCCGTACGTGCTCGCGCTCGACGAGGTCGGGCCGTTCGTGGCCGACACCGAGCCGAACAACAACGAGGTCGAGCCGCAGGCGGTGCCGCTGCTGTTGCAGCCCGACGGCGTGTACCTGTCGATGGTCGCGGGTTGGCTGTCGTACAACGACGCCACCGACGTGTTCCGGATCACCCCGCCGCAGGGGGGCAAGCTCGACCTGGTGGTGCAGTCGGCGTCGGTGGGCACCGAGCTCGACGCGGCGCTGTGGGTGCTCGACGGCGACACGTACGAGGAGATCGCGTACGTCGACTCGGATCCGGGCGGGTTGCTCGGCACCGACCCGGCGGTGGCGGGCGCGGACCTCGCGGGCCACGACTCGGTGTTCGTCGAGGTGCTGTACGTCGACGACCCCTACCCGTCGGACGAGCCGTACTTCCTCACGGTCCGCGTCCGGCCGTAGTCGTCGCTCGGGGCCGTCAGTTGACGGTGCAGGAGTAGAACCCCGACTTGCAAGTGATCGCGACCACTCCCCCCGCCGGGACGATCACCTTCGAGGTCTGCTCCTCCTCCGGCTGGCTCGGCCACGAGGCGAACAGGCTGTAGGTGCCGGCCGGGACCGTTCCGGGTCCGTAGGTGCG
>JBEBJC010001396.1:0-1852 GCA_040080105.1 Myxococcota bacterium | reverse complement strand
TGGCGCGGCCGGTGATCCGGTGCGCGGCGCGCCCGAGCAGCCGCTCGCCGGTGGCGCGGTCGCGCGCGTCGGTGAACGTGTAGCCGGCGGTGAACCCGAGCCGCTCGGTGGGGTCGAGGGTGCCGCCGACCTCGAACCCTCGGATCAGCGCCTCGCGCACGTTCACGTACTGGTACACCGTCGCGCCGTCGGTGCCGAGCTGGGCGCCGCCGAGGTCGATCAGATCGCGGGTCGGGCTCCACCACCCCGAGGCCGCGACCGACGCGACCGTGGACGGGACCCACTCGACCGCGGCGTCGACGGTGAAGGTGTGCTCGGGGCGCAGATCCGGGTTCCCTTCGACCCGGTACCCTACCCCGGGGTTGTCGAACCGCAGCAGCAGCTCACGGAACCGCGGCGCCCGGTACGACGTCCCGGCGGTGCCGCGGAGGGTGAGGGTCGAGGTCGGGTCTGCCCGCAGCGCGAGGCGCGGCGTCGGGACCACGCCGTACCACGAGTCGGCGTCGACCCGCGCGCTCGGCACCGCGACCAGGTGGTCGACCACCTTCCACTCGTCCTGCGCGTACACCGCGCCCCACTGGCGGTCGGCGCTGCCCGGGCCGATCCGGTCCGACACCAGGTGCTCCCACGCGCCCTCGGCCCCGAAGCTGACCACGTGGGGCCCCGCGACCTGGTCGCGCTGCAGACCCCCTTGGAGCAGCCGCTCGGTGGTGAGCTCGAGCGCGTCCTCGTCGCCTTCGCGCTGGTCGCTGCGGTACTGGTCGCGGAACGCCGACACGCCGAGGTGGGCGCCGGTGCGCGACCGCTCGCCCGTGAGTGACGGCTGGAGCATCACCCGCGCGTCCTCGGTGGCGTTGGTGCGGTCGATCACCGCGCCGGCCGGGCTCGACGAGATGCCGCTGGTGACGGTGCCGCTGTACGAGAAGGTCACCGGCACGGTGAGGTCTGGGTTCGGCGCGGCGTCGACCCGGCCCCCCACATCGGCGATGCGCTTGCTGTCGAGGCTCGTGGCGACGGTGTCGGGCGTGCGGTCGATCGCCGGGGCGTGGTGCCACCCGCCGGTGAGCCGCGCGCCCCAGATCCCGCGCCGCCCGGTCGAGCCGCTGACCGAGCCGTCGAGGTTCCCGATCGTTCCCCCCCGGGCGTTCGCCGACAACGACGGGCGCCGGGCGCTGCGGGTGAAGATCTGGACCACCCCGCCCACCGCGTCGGCCCCGTACAGCGCGGAGGCCGGGCCCTTCACCACCTCGATGCGCTCGATCTCCTCGACCGGGATCCGCGACAGGTCGGCGGCGCCACCGGTCTGACCGACGAGCCGCTGCCCGTCGACCAGCACCAACACCTGGTCCGGGTCCATCCCGCGCAGGCGGATCGTCGCGCCGAGGTAGTCCCGCACGATCTCGACGCCGGGCTGCGACTCGAGCGCGTCGGACACGTCGACCGACCCGGTGCGCGCGATGTCCTCGGCGGTGAGCACCTCGACCGCGACCGGGGACTCCCCGAGCGGCCGCTCGGTGCGGGTGCCGGTCACGACGACCGCCTCGTCGTCGGCTTCCGGAGCGTCTTGTGCCCACGCATGGGAGAAAATGAAAATCACTTTCAAAGTCTACCCGAAAGACGGCTGCGCAGTCCACCCGCGCGGCGAGGCTGGCGACTGTACCACGCGAGCTCGCCCACGGACGGCGGCGGGTCGGGGTGTCGGCGGGGGTGTCGAACCGCGGCCAGGTGGTGGAATCCGCGGTCAACCCGGTCGACGGTGGTGGAATCCGCGACCGACCCCGATCGGCGGGGGAGGACTCCACTACCGGTCTGGACGCAGTCCAGACCGGTGGGGGTCGCTCAGGCCCGCGGC
>JBEBJC010001395.1:0-1853 GCA_040080105.1 Myxococcota bacterium | reverse complement strand
CCACACGCCAGCCGGGTCGACCGGGGCGGAGCCCTGGGCCGGGGGGCCCGAAAACACGAAGCCCCCTCGGGTTCACACCGGAGGGGGCTTCGGATTCACTTCGGTCCGACTCGGTCGGACTTCAGTGGATCGGTGTCCCCCACGATGGATCGGTCTGCCTCCGACACGGAGGACCAAGCCGCACGATCGAGCCTACAAGCCCGAACCCGAAGGTTCGGCCGGAGGACGGGACAGTGGTTGGTGACGAGCGACCCATGTTCAGGCTTTAGTCAGTGAACCGCGAAGCCGTCAAACATCACCGGAAAGAAAGTCGTACGACGTCGATCGAAACGACGTCTCCCGTGCGACCGACAGCTCCGCGCCCTCTCATGGCGAAGCTGGGGTCACCGCGTACACTGCGCCGCCGCCGAAGTCGGCCACCCACACGCTGCCGTCGGGGGCGCGGGCGAACGCCGACGGCTGGATCGCGAACCGCCCGAGGGCGGTCACGGTGGGCACGCGCACCCGCGTGGCCGGCAGCGACAGCGCCCACAGGCGGCCCGAACCGAAATCGCCGAACAGGTACTGCCCGGACAGCGGTCCGGGGCCGGTCCACACCACCCCACCGGTGACCGACACCCCCTCCTCTCGCGGGTACGACCAGATCGGGTCGACCAACCCCGCGGTGGGGCAGCCCCGCGCGGGCTCGAAGCAGTGGTCCGCCTCGCGGATCTTCCACCCGAGGTTGTCGCCCCGCTCGATCCAGTCGATCTCCTCGAACGAGTTCTGGCCCACGTCGCCGGCGATCATCCGCCCGAGAGGATCGAAGGTGAACCGCCACGGGTTGCGCAGGCCGTACGCCCAGATCTCTCCGCGGGCGCCCGGACGATCCACGAACGGGTTGTCGGGCGGCACCGCGTACGGTCGGCCGTGGTCCACGTCGATCCGCAACATCGCGCCGAGCAGCGTGCCGAGGTCCTGCCCGTTGCCCTTGGGGTCGTCGCGGAACCCGCCGTCGCCGAGCGCCACGTACAACATCCCGTCGGGCCCGAACGCGATCTGCCCGCCGTTGTGGTTCGGGTACGGCTGGGCGACCTCCAGCACGACCTCGGACACGTCGGGACCGGCGAGCGTCACCGGGTCGACCTTCCCGCGCAGGATCCGGGTCGACGCCCCGGTCGGCCCCACCGCCGGCGTGGCGTCGACGTAGAACGTCCCGTTGGCGGCGAACGCGGGGTGGAACGCGATCCCCAGCAACCCGAGCTCGGATGTCGTGGGGACCTCGAGGGTGAACCACGGGGTGGGCGCCTGCCCCGGACGCGCGAGGTACGCGGTCCCGTCTTTCGACAACACCACCAGCCGATCGCCGTGGCCGGGGATCCACGCCAGATCGGTCGGCCGCACCACCCCGGTCAGCACCGGGTCGAGCCCGACCAGGACCTGGGGCCGTCCGGCGTCCGGGTCACCCGGCGGCCGGTCGCGCGGCGCGAGGTGGGTCGCCGGCGCGGCGATCGCGGCGACCGAGTTGCGGTCGAGCACGCCCACCGCGAACCGGCGGAACCCGTCGGTGCGGGTCCACGCCGCTGCCGCCACCCCGACCAACCCGACCAGCGCGAGGCCCGACACCCACCGGCTACGCGTCATCGCGCCTCCCCCGGACGGCGAGCAGGCCCAGCGCGCCCGCACACCCTGCGGCGACGACCCCGGGCACCGCCGCGTGGGCCCACGCGGCCCACCAGCCGCTGGCGACCGAAGCCACCGCGAGCACGCCCACGCCGACGCCGAGCAGCGCGAGCCGGCCTGGCGCTACTGGCGCGCCCGCGCCATGCGCGAAAGCGCGGCGCCCGGTTCGGCCGGCGACCGGCAACTGACGC
>JBEBJC010000296.1:0-8993 GCA_040080105.1 Myxococcota bacterium | reverse complement strand
GCAGGCTCGAGGTGCCGGGCTGGGTGCGCATCCAGGTGAGCACCGCCCCGAGCAGCAGCGACACGAAGAACATCCGCTCGGCGTCCGACAGGTGGGCGATCGACAACACCACGGTGCGCGGCTTGCCGTCGGCGTACAGCAGCGCCCCCACGTCGAGCGGCTCCCCCTCGAGCCACGGCGCGAACGACGGCGACGCGACGAGGTTGTTCAGCTTCACCGCGAACGCCGCGCGGTCGCGCGCGGGGAAGAACGTGTCGAGCGGCAGCGCGCCGACCTTGTCGAACGCCGGGGTGTGCACCGCCCCGACGAGGGCGGCCAGGTCGAGGTCCTGGCCCGAGCGCCACGCGCGGTCGAGCAAGGTGGACAACAACACGTGCTCCCGGCTCTGAACCGGGTCGGCGTCGACGCCGATCAGGGCGAGCAGCGACGAGCTGGTGGTGCTGATCGCGGTGCGGGCCAGGTCGGCGTCGGCCAGGACCTCGGGGGCGGGGCGGGCGAAGCTCCGCACCACCGACAGCGGGCGCACCGCGGTGGAGCCGGGGGTGAACACCGCGACCCCGCCCGCCTGCTCGAGCCGACCGAGCCGGTCGGGGCCCTGGTGGGTCGCCGCGAGCCCCTTCGCCCACTTGTCGGCTTCTCTGGCGGCGAACGCCGACGGCTCGAGCCCAGCGCGGCGGGCGGCGTCGGGGTCGACCCACGGCTGCCACTGCTCGGGCTTCGCCGGGTCGAGCCGGAGCGCGAGGTTCGCGAGGTCGCCCTTCGGGTCGATCACCAGCGCCGGGATGCCGTCGATCGCGGCCTCCTCGAGCAGCGTGACCCCGAGCCCGGTCTTCCCGCTGCCCGTCATCCCGACGATCACCGCGTGGGTCAGGAGGTCGCGCGCGTCGTACAGGAACGGCTGACCGTCGCGCACGCCGGCGTAGAACATCCCGAGCTTCTCGTAGTCCACCGGACCTCCGGGCGTCGCCTAACCGCGCGCGGCAGGCGACGCCCAGGAGCGTTCGGCCCTCACGGCGCGGCGGTGAGCGACTCCACGTCGTCGACCACGTTGCGCGCCAGGGACTCGGTCAGGCTCACCAGCGACCGGTTGTACGCGGTGCGCGCGTACCACTCGGTCTTGTCGCCGGTGGTGGTCTTGAGCAGCTCGACCTTCCACTGCTCGCCCTTGCCGCCGCGCACCACGTACGACAACACCGACTCGAGCGGGGTCGCCACGGTGGACTCGTCGACGTAGTCCTTCAGCTTCAGCTTGAACACCTTGCCGAGCCAGGTGCTGCCGGTCTCGTCTTCCTTGTCGGTCACGTCGGACTTCGCCCAGAACGCCTTGGTCTTGTCGTCCTTGTTCTGCTGCACGTACGACACGGTGGCGCCGGCGGGCAACATCACGTCGACCCCTTCGATCGCCGACTCCTCCAGCGGGAACAGCGAGCGCTCGATCAGGCGGGTCGCGGCGAACTGCAGCGGCCGAAGGCTGGCGTCGTCGACCAGGTAGGTCTTGTCGCCCACCCGGACGTACCGGTCCTTGTTGCCGTAGGTCTCGCCGCCGATCTGGAGCTCGAGCGGGCCCGACGCGCGGACCACCGTGACGGTGACCTTCTCGTCGTCCGGGCCGAACCCGAAGGTCGCCGGGTCGGCGCCGGTGGTGTCGAGCTCACGCAGCGCCTTCAGCGGGGCGAACGAGGTCCACAGCTCCTTGCCCTGGGCGGAGGCCATGAACTTCGACACCTTCACCTCGGGCGGGCCCTCGGCGGCGGGGGCCTCGGCCGGGGCGCCTTCGGCGGGTGCCGCGGCGGGATCGGCCGGGTCGGCGTCGGGGGCCTTCTCCTCCGCGGCCTTCTCCTCGGCGTGCTCCTCCGCGCCCGGGTGCGCCGGGTCGGTCTTCTTCGGGTGGACGAGCTTCGTCTCGGACGACTCGATCCACAGGTACTCGCCCCGGTCGTCGGTGCGGCGCTCGACCGACACCTTCAGGTCCTTGCTGTCCCAGCTGATCTTGGTCAGCTCGGACTCCTTGGCGTCGTACACCACCGCGACCTCGTCGGAGGGCTCCTCGGAGGTGTCGAACCAGGTGGTGTACGTCCAGCCGAGCGACAGGACCAGGGCCACCGACAAGACTGCGATCTGCCTCATCAGCTCCTCCGACGCAGGCGGATGAACAGGACACCGGCGCCCAGCACCACCGCCGGGATCGCCGCGATCGCGGTGAGGAACCACATCCAGTCCTCCTCCCGCGTGTGCTGGACCTTCACGTCCTCTTCGCTCTCGATCTCGCCCGCCACGTCTTCGTCGTGGTCGAGCCACCGCAGCCCGTCGAGCGCGAACACCGCGTTCGCCTGCAGCGCCTGGATCGGGCCGTCGGCGAGCCAGCCGACGCTGCCGACCACGATCGCTCGGGCCTCCTTCTTCGCCTCGCCTTCGCCCACGTCCTTGGTGACCGCGACCGCGAGCTCGTACACCTTCTTCGACTCACCTTCGTCGGCGGTGAAGTTCCGGTCCGCGTCGGCCCAGGTGTTCGGCAAGGTGCGGATCAACGTGGTGACCTTGTTCTGCGTGTCGGCGGTCTTTTCGACCGACACCGCGCCCGGGAGCACCATGTGCGCGACCTGGCTGTTGCGCGACAGGGTCTTCACCGCGGGGTGGCTGCCGTACTTGTTCGTGGCCAGCAGCACGTTGTCGGCCGGGCCGCCGGTCATCCGGGCGTGGACCTCGGCGTTGGCGAGCGGCGCGGTACCGCCGGTGACGCCGATGTGGCCGAGCAGGTCGGTCATCGGGTCGCCCGCGGGGTCGACCAGGACGAGCAGCGACCCGCCGCCGTCGAAGTACCGGCGCAGGGTCTCGGACTCCTCCGGGAACAGCGGGCTCGTGGGGGCGGCGACGATCACCACGTCGGCGTCGTCGGGCACCGAGTTCGCGAGACCGTCGGCCACCCCGAGGGTCTTCACCTTGAAGTTCTGGCCCTCGAGGACCTCCTTCTTGAACAGCTGGACCTTGCGCAGCGCGTTCTCGTTGTCGCGCCAGTTCGCCTCGCCGTGGCCCTGCACGAAGTACACGGTGCGGCTGCCGCGGGTCGCCTTGAGCAGGTTCTTCTGCACCAGGCTGTCGAGCTTGCGCAGGTCCTTCTTCGCCCGGTCCATGTCCGGGTCGATCTTGAACTTCTCGTTGCTGTCGCCCTGCTTCAGCACGATCTGGCCGTTCTCGCGGATCTTCAGCTCCTCGGCGAGCTTCGGATCGAACGCCTGGTCGACCACCTTGACCGTGAGCTTGCCGCCCGACGCGTCGGCGAGCTGATCGAAGTACGGCCGCAGCTGGTTCGACACGTCGTTGCCCGCCGGGAAGAACAGCACCGCCTCCATCGGCTCGGTCAGCGTGCGCACGATCGCGAGGGTCGACTCCCCCGGGCGGGTGGTGCGGAAGTACGCGACGTCGACCTCTTCGTCGTGCTGCTTCGCGAGGTAGTTCAGCGGGAACATCAGCGCGATCGCCAGCGCCGCGGTCACGCCCTGGATCTGGGCCGACCGCGCGGCGCCGTTCGGCATCACCACCGGGTGGACGCCGAGGATCTGGTCGAGCCGCAGGGTGGGGAGCAGCCCGAGCACCACCCCGATCGGGAACAGCGCGTCGAACGTTCCGTTCCACCGGGCGAGCGAGTCGTCGGCGAGGCCGAGCGCGCTCGTGACCGGCGACAGCGTGAGGCCGTACAGGAACAGCGAGGCGACGACCACCCCGGACCAGATCAGCGCGAGCTGGTGACCTTCGCGGCGGCCACCCGACGAGGTGGACCAGCTCCACGCCCGCAGGCCGACCGCGCCGAACACCACCATCATCCCGAGGCCCGAGATCGGCGCGCGGAGCGAGCCTTCCCCGAACACCCGCTCACCGACGAACAGGACCAGCAGGCCCATGGTGAGCAACAGCCCGGTCCCGCTCTTGCGCCCGACCGCGTCGTACGCGAGCACCAGGCTCACCCCCAACAACAGCGCGGTGAGCACGGCCCCGGCGATCGTTCCGTCGCTCCCGTTGCTCCACACGAGCCCGACGAGGCCGACCACGGCCACCGCCAGGAACCCGAACACGCGTGCCAACGACAGGTTCTTCGTCATCGGTCACTCCCACCGGCGCCCGTTCAACACGAGCGTCGAAAGCATCAGGAACAGGCCACACAGAGAGACCTGGTACACGACCGACGACAGAGCCAGGCGACCCTCCATGAACGGCACGAAGTGTTGGTTGAAGATCGCGGTGTACTCGACCACGTCGGTGAACGGGGGGTCGACGACCTGCGCCAACATCCACGCCATCACCGACATGTAGATCGCCATCAGCCCGCCGATCACGCCGGCCGCCAGCTGGTTGCGCAGCAACGCCGAGCAGAACACCCCGAGCGCGCTCGCGACCGCGCCGCCGAGCACGACCCCGCCGTAGCCGACCGCGAGGTGCGCCACGCTGATCTTCCCGTTGACGAAGATCAACAGCGGCATGTGCACCGTGAGGGTGACGTACAACATCACCATCCCCATCGCCGCGAGCCACTTGCCGACCACGATCTCGCCGTCGCGCACGACGCTCGTGCGCAGCAGCACCTCGGTGCCGAGGGCGTGCTCGTCGGCGAGCGACCGCATCGTGAGCAGCACCGCGGTCGCGACCGCGAAGCCCCAGCACAGGTAGAAGAAGTTCTCCAGCACCTCGTGTGAGTACCGGGCCTCTTTGCCCAGCGCGAACGCGTGGAAGAACAGGCCGTGGAACAGGAGCAGGCCCGCGATGATCAGGTAGGCCGAGTACCCCTGCAGGTACGAGGCCAGGTCGCGGCGGGCGACGTGGAGCGCGTTCATGCGGCCTCCTTGCGGGTCAGACCGAGGAAGATCTCTTCGAGCTCGTCGACCGCGGGCGTGACCACCCGCAGCCCGAACCCGGCGGCGGCGATCTCGGGCAGCAGCTGCTCCCGCTGATCACCCTTCATCTCGAGCAACACGGTGGCGAGCCCCGGGGCGGCCGGCCGCCGCTCGTGCACCGCCGACACCCGAGCGTTGTGGGTCAGGAACTCTTCGAACCGCGCCGCGTCGCCGCGGACGGTGATCACCACCCGCGCATCGGCGCCGCTCCGGCCGATCAGCTCGGCCTCGGTGCCCTGCGCGACCAGCTTGCCGCGGCCGATCACCAGGATCCGGTCACAGGTCGCGCTGACCTCCGACAAGATGTGGCTCGACAAGATCACCGCCCGGTTCGTGCCGAGGTTGCGCACCACCTTGCGCATCTCGGCGATCTGCGCTGGATCGAGCCCGGAGATCGGCTCGTCCAGGATCACGAGCTTCGGGTCGTGGATCACCGCCTGCGCGATGCCGACCCGCTTGCGGTACCCGTGCGACAGCTCGCCGATCACCTGGTGCTCTCGCCCGCCGAGGTCGGCGAGGCGGATCACCTCGGGCAGCCGGCGCTCGATCTCGGCCGCCGACATCCCCTTGATCCGACCGATGTGCCGGAGGAACCCGGTGACGGTCATCTCGACGTACAGCGGCGGATCTTCGGGCAGATACCCGATCCTCGCCCGCACCTCGGGGTTGGCGTGGAGATCGAGCCCGCCGATCGAGACCGCCCCGATCGACGGGGGCAGCAGGCCGGCGAGGACCTTGAGCGTAGTGGACTTCCCGGCGCCGTTCAGGCCGAGGAGGCCGACGATCTCGCCCTCCTTCAGGTCGAACGAGACGTCGCGGAGCGCGGCGAACTCCCCGTAGTACCGGGTCAGGTTCCGCACCTGGATCATCGAACCCTCCGCAAAGCGGTGGAGCCTCTACGCACCGATCCTCGGCGCGTCAAGGTCCGACCCCTCACGGATCCGGAGTCGTCACCAGCGCGCGCAGCGCCGCGACCCCGCGCTCCACGTGTGGACGCGGGTCGGCGGGGCCGTACCACCGGAAATACGTTCTGGCGGTCCGCAGGGGGTCGAGCGGCTCGATCCCGCTGCGGGTGAGCTCGATCAGGAACGCCCGCGTCCCGTACCGCCCGTACAGGTGGTCGATCTCGGCCCCGTGGGCGCGGAAGAAGAACCCCCACCGCGACAGCTGCTTCGGGCGGTACGCGCCCCGGCCCTGCGCCTCCTCCATCGCGCGCCCGAGCGCGAGCAGCTCGGGCCAGTCGGGCGGCCGCTCCCACCGACCCGCCCACGGGGCGTACAGGTACCCCCCGAACGCGTGCAGCGACGCCGCCCGGTCGTACCGCTCCCGATCCGCCAGCGCGTCGAGCGCGCGCGACTCGGGCTGCGACAGGGGGCCCGGCGAGGTGTGGTAGTAGCCGGGGATCAGGTGCCGCCACACCGCCACCGCCTCGCGGTTCTCGGCGAAGTCGCGGTTCAGGTCGACGCCGGCCCCGTTCCCGCGCCGGTACACGTCGCGGCCGGCGCGCACGTCGGCCTCGGTGCGGTGGCGCCCGTCGACGTTCAACACCGGGATCACCGTGACCCGCACCCCCGGCGGCGGCGCGACGATCAGGTCCACCGCGAACTGGAACGCGGTCTCGCTCGAGATCCACTCGAGCGCGTGGATGCCGGCGAACACCAGCACCGAGCGGACCGGGTCGCGCGCCGGATCTTGGACGTGCACCGCCCAGATCGGTCGACCCTTCACGGTGGTCCCGATCGACTCGAACGAGGCCGCGGCGGGGTGGGCCCGCGCCGCGTGGAGCACCTCGCCGAACCCCGCGCCCATCGAGTGGTACCGGTCGGCCGGCGCCGGCAACCCAGTGGCGTCGAGCCGCTCGACCCACTCCGACGGCTCGGCCGCCGCGGCGATGGCACCCCACCCGAACATCGGGGCAGGGTACACCGCCCGGTGACCGCTCAGGTCTTGCTGCGCCGAAGCATCGTGTCGACGCACAGCTTCGCGAACGCCTGCTGGGTGTCGCGCTGCACGCCCGAGATCTGACGCGTCGCGTCGAACCACGCGTCGGTCTGCTTCTGCAGCAGCTGGTGGCTCTGGAGCGCGGCGTCGAACCACGCCTGGTGGAGGTCGAGGGCCTGGTCGGTCTGGTGCTGCACGGTGTCGGTCACGGGTTCCTCCTGCTCGGTGGAGCTTGGTGAACCCTGTTTAGCCATGATGCTGCAATGCGTCAATCAGAAATGTTGCGATGCGGCATCGACCACCGGTCGGCGAACGACAACGCCGCGAACAGGCTGCCTTCGTCGGCGATCCCCCGCCCGGCGATGTCGTCGGCGGTGCCGTGGTCCACCCCGACCCGCAGGATCGGCAGGTCCAGCGTGACGTTGACCGCACGCTGCTCGGGCGGGCCCGCCCACTCGAGCGCCTTGAGCGGGGCGAGACCCTGGTCGTGGTACATCGCGACGACCCAGTCCACCTCGTCGCGGACCGCGGCCCTGAAACACGCCTCGGCGCTCCACGGACCCACCGCGTCGATCCCTGCCGCGACCGCGTCGGCGACCGCCGGGGCGACCACCTCGAGGTCCTCCCGCCCGAGCACCCCTCCGTCGCCGGCGTGGGGGTTCAACCCACACACCGCGATCCGGGCCCGCGGCCCCCGGACCCACGCGCGCAGCGCCCGGTCCGACGCGGCGATCGCGCGCACCACCGCGCCCCGGTCGAGCGCGTCGGCGACGGACCGCAGGGGCAGGTGCACCGTGGCGAGCGACACCCGCACCCGCCCGCCGAGGAACCCCATCACCACGTGCTCCACCCCGCACAGCTCGGCGAGGAACTCGGTGTGGCCGGGGTGGCGGAACCCGCGCGCCGCGAGCCGACCCTTGTGGATCGGCCCGGTCACCACCGCGCGGGCCTCCCCGGCGCGACACGCCGCGACCGCGAGCCGCAGCGACGCCACCTCGACCGGCTCGCCCCGATCCCCCGGGTCGAGCACCGCCACCCCGTGCTGCACAGCAGCAATCGCGTCGACCGGGACCAGGCGCGGGACCCACCGGCCCAGCGCCGCGGCGTCTCCGATCACCACCACCGGCCCCGCCCACCGGGCGAGCGCCTTGCCCACCACCTCGGGTCCGATCCCGCGCGGATCTCCGGGGGTGACGACCAGGGGGGTCACGAGCCGAGCTTGATCTTCAGCGCCGCCTCGCGCCGGGCGCGTTGGTACCACTCCTCCTCGGCCTCGACGAGCTTGCCCTGGAACACCTGCTCCTCGAGCCTGCCCCGCACGTCCTCGAACGGCGCGACCTCGCTGCGGCTGGACTTCTCGTCGACCCGCATCAAGAACAACACGTCGAGCCCGGTGGGGGCGGACACGCGCACCGGCGGCTGCACCACCCCGATCGGGGCGGTGAACACGACCCCGGCGAGGGGCTCGATCATCGAGCCTTGGTCGAACTCCTGCCCCACGAACATCCCGGACGCGCCGGCGTCGTACAGCCGCACCGCCTCTTCCCACGCGACCTTGCCCGCGTTCAGGTCGGCGACGAGGCCCTCGGCCTGGGCGAGCGCCGCCGCCTGCTGCTCGGGGGTTGCGCCCGCCGCCATCGCGATGCCGATCCCGCTCACCTTGACCACCGGCCGGGTCACGTCGCGCGCGGTGCGCTGGTACAGGTCGAGCAGCTCGTCCTCTCGGATCGAGATCCGGGGTGACAACACCCGCGCCTGGAACGCCTGGGTCCGCAGGTACTCGGTGAGCTCCTCGCGGTAGTCCTCCCACCGCTTGCCGCTCGCCTCGACCTCGGTCCGCAACGCGGCGCGGTCGGGCAGCTGGTACTGCTGCACCGTGCGATCGATCGCCTGGTCGACCTCGGCCTGGCTCACGTCGAGCTGGAGCTCGTCCAGCTCCTGCCGGATCAACACCCGGCGGATCAGCGTCTCGAGGATCTCGAGCTCGGCCGCGGTCACACACGCGGCCTCGAGCGCGGCGCACCGGTCGCGCACGAACACGTCGCCGATCTCGTACACCTCGGACAGGGTGATCACGTCGTCGTTGACGACGGCGGCGATCCGATCCACCACCCCGCCCCGCCGCGGCGGGGGCTCGGGCGCGGGGGGCTCCGGCGCGGGAGGCTC
>JBEBJC010001394.1:0-1860 GCA_040080105.1 Myxococcota bacterium | reverse complement strand
CGCCTCACACGCCCACCCCTCGCGGAGCAGGTTGTGTCCGATGTTCAACGCACCGTACGGCGGGGAGTACGGCGCGGACAGGTCGTCCCACATCCAGCCCGGCCCGAGCGCCGGCCCGGCGCTCGCCGACGCATCGACCACCACCGACCCCCGGATCCGCGCGATCTCGCCCGCGCGGACCGCGTCGACCACCTGCTGTACCACCGCCGTCGGATCGGGGTCACCGAGGGACGGATCGCCGCCGCCCACGATCACCACGTCTCCCACGAGGTCGGCGCCCTCGGTGTAGCCGCGGGCCCCGATCCGAGTGCGGAACTGGTGCTCGAGCCCGAGATCGCGGACCGCGGCGGCGGCGGTGATCCACTTCGAGGTGCTCGCGGGCACGAGCCGCCGCTCGGCGTCGAACCCGAGCCGAGCGCCACCGCCGGCGTCGTACACCGCGACCCCGGCCGAGGCGCCCGCGAGCGCCGGATCCGACAGCGCGCGGTCGATCGCCTTGTCGAGCGGGGTCGCCAGCGCGGTCGCGATCCCCCAGATCATCGGCCCCACCGGGCCAAGGTGTTGGTCAACGCCAGCTTCCTCCTCGTGTTGTCCGAGCTCATGTATCGGACCGTGCCATAGATCGGCCGCTCCGGTCCCCACGCCCGATCGAACCGCCCGAAGGTCCACCCGATTCCCGCGTACGAGTTCGCGTCGCGACCGTCGAGGGCGAACCGGTTGTTGAGCTCGATCAGCACCTCCCACGCGGCCTCGGGGCTCGGCGACCACTCGAGCACCTTCTTCCCCCACAACATCCGCAGGTAGTTGTGGATCCGACCCTCCGCGACGAGTTGCCGTTGGGCGGCGTTCCACACCGGGTCGTGGGTGGTCGCCGCGGCCAGCGCGTCGAGCTCGTACACCACCGGACGGCGGTCGGCGGCGTGGGCGGCCAGCGTCGCGCGCGCCCACCCGGGCAACGTGTCGAATTGGTCGTACCGGGGCTCGTGCCGGCAGAACGCGGCGCCGACCTCGCGCCAGGTCACCAGCTCGTCCAGGAACGCCTCGGCCGGCGGGGACAAGCCCCACCACCCCTCGCGGCTGCCGGTGACCGGACCGAGGCGCTCCGGGGTCCAGCCCTCGGTCGCGAGGACCCGCGCGACCACCTCGTGCGCCGACACGTGCCCGAAGTGCAGGTACGGCGACAGCCCGCTCGCCGCGTCGGCGTCGGGCTCGTTCCGATCGAGGTACCGGGCGAGGCGCGACGCGAAGAACGTGTCCACCGCGCGCGCCCCCGCGCGGGCGCCGCCGGTGACCGCCACCGGAGCGGGCCCGGGCAGCCCGAGGCGACCCACGCCCTGGGGATCGTGCAGGTCTGCGGCGGGCCACCGCGCCGAGATCTCGGCCGGGACCTGTGCCCGGCCGAGATCGTAGCCGGCGAGCGGCGACGGGCTCGGGAACCGCTCGAGGTGGGGCGGCAGCACCTTGTGCAGGTGCCGCCGGAACGACGCGGCGGTGGTGTACACCCGGTCGGTCGCGCCGAGCGGGAGCAGGCCGTACCCGTCGACCGCCTCGAGCCGCGCGTCGACCCGCGCGGACGCGAGCATCTTCGGCAAGAAGAACGCCGGGAACACGTCGGTGACCACCACCGCGGCGTGGGCGGCCAACGCCGCGAGCAGGCCCTTGCCCGCTCCGTCTTCGGGCTCGACGTACGGCAGGTAGGTGACCCCCGCCGCGCCGAGCGCGCGGGCCTGGTCGGCCATCCCGTCGACCACGAACTGGTGCACCCGCGCGCTCGCCCACCGGTAGCCCCGGCGCAGCGGCTCGAACACCAGCAGGGGACGGCCCAGCGCCCGCGCGTGGGCCATCGCCCGATCGAGGGCG
>JBEBJC010001393.1:0-1860 GCA_040080105.1 Myxococcota bacterium | reverse complement strand
GTCGAGCACCGTGGACTCGAACGGCGTGCCCACCACGCTCGATCCGACCATCCGGCCGGTGTCGAGCAGGATCGGCTGGCCGACGAACGAGCTGCCCACCGGGCTCGACAGCAGGCCGGTGCCGGTGAACAGCTGGGCGGCGTGGAACCCGACCGGGCTCGACAGCAGCCCGCTGCCCGACAACCCGACGATCCGCAGCCCGACCGGGCTCGACAGCAGCCCGCCGCCGGTGAGGGTCAGGGTGGGCAACACCACCAACCCGCCGACCGGGCTCGACAACAGGCCCGTCGCGTCCACGTCCAGCGCGATCGTGCCGGGGGTCGAGCTGCCGGAGACGTGCCCCGGCAGGAACACCAGCCCGACCGGGCTCGACAGCAAGCCGGTCCCCACGTCGACCACCGCCCACGACTCCACCAGCTCCGCGTCGAGCTCCGGGTCGTCGCCGGCGGCCCAGTACACGCCGAGCGCGTCGAACCCGAGCGCCGGGTCGTCGAGCGCGGCGAGCAGCACCGCGCCCCCGTCCGAAGTGAACACCGCCTTCGACGGGCGCTGCGCCACGTCCTCGTCCTCGACCGCGTCGATCTGGAACGCCCACGCGGTGGCGGTGGCGGTGTCGTCGCCCTCGAGCACACACACGCCGTCGTCGTCGGTCTTGCACCGATCCCACTCGGTGCCGTCTTCGCTGTGGATCGAGCCCACCACCCACACGTCGTCGACCGGCACCCCGTCCTCGTCCACGACCACCACCCGCGCCCGCGGCGCCGGGTCTCCGTCGTCGATCACGTACGGCAGCAGCCCGACGAACCAGTCGCGCGCGACCGCGGGCTGGTCGATCGCGTCCTGCACGTCGAGCACCACCGCGCCCGTGCCGTACTTGTCGGCGTCCTTGCTGTCGAAGTCTTCGCGCTGCAGCGTGGGTCCCACGTCGCGCGGCGCCACGCCCTCGGCGAGCAGGTGCACCGCCGCGCCGGTCACCATCGCCGCGGCCTGGCTCGTGCCCTGGTAGAACCACAGCCCGGTCACCGAAGGGTCGGCCGGATCGATGGTCTCGGCGACGATCCCGTCCACGAAACCGTCATGGTCGGCGTCGTCGCCGATCGAGCCGCCGGGGGCGATCACGTCGGCACGCGGGCCGAAGTTCGAGTACTCGGCCAGCGGGTGGCCGTGGTCGGAGTCGTCGGGGGACGCGCTCACCGCCACCACCAGCCGGCTCGCGGCGGGCCAGGTCATCACCGGCTGGCCGTCGTTGCCGGCCGAGGCCACCATCACCACGTCCTCGGAGTACGCGCGCTCCAACGCCTCGGCGAGCGCCGGGGAAGGCACGTACCCGAGCGGGAACGACAGCGACAGGTTGATCACGTCGGCGCCGTGATCGACCGCGTGGTGGATGCCTTCGACCAGCGCCCACTCGCTGCCGGCGTTGGTGGCGTCGAGCACCTTCACCGGCATCACCGACACCCCGGGCGCGACGCCCGGGTACGCGCCGGTGCTGGCGATCAGGCTGGTCACGTGGGTCCCGTGTTGGTGGTCGTCGTTCGGGTGGCCGTCCCCTTCGACGAAGTCGGCCGGATCGACGAACGTGACCCCGGCGAGCCCGGGGACCTGGACGAACGCGCCGGTGGTCTCGTACGCGACCCCGGTGTCGAGCACCGCCACCACCCACCCGGACAGGTCACCCGCGGCTGGCGGGTCGATCACGTCGAGGTGCCACCCCGTCGGGACCGCGGGCTTGTTCTTGGACCCGGCGCCGACCGTGCGGCCGAGCGGCGCTGCGGAGGCGCCTGCCCGCCCGAGCGCCGCGATCGCGCGCTCCGAGCCTTCGACCACCGCCCACCCGGACCGGCCGGTGGGCTGGACCAC
>JBEBJC010000295.1:0-8998 GCA_040080105.1 Myxococcota bacterium | reverse complement strand
CACGTCCATCCGCTCGAGCCACCCGTCGATCACCGCCGACCGGCCGGCCCCGGGGGGCCCGACGAGCAACGCCACCCGCGCCCGCCGCGACAGCGCGACCGCCCGCACCACCCCGGCCAGGCGCCGGCGCGCGTCCGATCGACCGACGAGCCCCGGGCGACGCAGGGGGAACAGCGGCAGCGACGCGGCGAGCAGCGGCGGGACCGGCGGCCACCTCCCGACCCGCGAGGGCGGCGCCCCGGGCAACGCCGCGCGCGCGTCGGCCGCCGACATGAACCGATCGGCGGGCTCGGGAGAGAGCAGGCGCCGGATCCACTCCACCAGCGCCGGGTCGAGCGGGAACCGAGCGGCGGACAGATCGAGCCGGCCCGCGCGCGGGGGGCGGCCGGTGGCCAGCGCCCACGCGGTGGCGCCGAGCGCGTACAGGTCGGTCCACGGGCCGAACGCGCGCCACTGCCCGTCGACCTGCTCGGGCGCGGCGAACCACGCCGTCCCCGCCGACGACGTGCCGTCGGACGGCGGGCGGTCGAGCAGGTGCACGATGCCCCAGTCGGCGACCATCAGGCCGGGGCGAGCGTCGGCTGCGGTGCGCACCAGCAGGTTCGCGGGCTTCAGGTCGCGGTGCAACACCCCGCGCGCGTGGGCGTGCGCGAGCGCCTCCAGCACCTCGGCGAGCGCCGTCCGGAGCTCGTCGGCGTCGGCGACGCGGAGCGTGCCCCCGCTCGCCCGCTCCATCGCGAACCACGGGGCGCCGACCGGCACCGCGCCGCCCGCGGCCACCGCCTCGTCCCGCCCGACCTCGCCGAAGTCGAGGATCGTCGCCACCGCGCGGTGTTCGAGCCCGGCAAGCGCGCGGATCTCGGCGTCGAACGCCCGACGGAGCCGTAGATCGTTCGCGTACCGGCCGTGCAGCACCTTGACCGCGACCGGCACGCCGGCGTCGGCGTGGACCGCGTACCACACCGTGGCCGAGGCCCCCTCCCCTGCGCGCGCGCCGAGGTCGAACGGTCCGAGCCGCACTACGGGTGCACCGCGACGGTGGCGCCGGGCGCCAGCCGGAACCGGGTCCCGCCGCCCCCCTCACTGCGGGCGACCCATGTGGGCGCGAAGCCCGCGGGCTCGAGGTCGCCGCGCAGCCGCCCCACCAGCACGTTCAGATCGACCCGCGACTTGTGGGCCTGGCGCGGCCACACCCGCGCGAGCACCCACTCGTCCGGCACGTCGTCGCCCGGCCGCAGCGGGGCCGGCGGGTCGAGCAGGCACATCAGCAGGGCGAACCGGCGCTCGGCGACCCAGGTGACCCGCTCCTCGCCGCCGACCCACACCCGCAGCCGCCCGCCGCGCGCGAGGAATTGCAGCTCCACCCCCTCGGGCAGCGCGCCGCCGATCCCGGTGGCCGCTACCTCGTCGGCGGACCGCTCGAGCGCGAACTCCGCGGGCACCGTCGCGTCTGCCAGGCCGAACGCGTCTCCCGCAGCGAGCAGCACCGCGGCGGCGGGCGGGCACGGCACCCCGTTGCGCTGCCACGGCACCCCGCCGGTCGCCGCGACCCCGTCGGGGGTGACCCGCAAGGTGAGCGCGCCCGGCGGCCACCCGCCCGGGGCCACGTCGCCGCCGGCGCCGAACACGAGCTGCTCGGCGAGGGCGAGGCGCGGCCCGTTCGGGGTTGCGACCTGCCACCGGGGGGCGGCTGTCCCTTCGACCGACACCTCGAGCCGCAGGCCCGGCACGCACAGCAGATCGCCGTCGACCAACCGGCAGGCGCGGAGGGGCTCCCCGTTCACCTCGGGGAGCTGGCGGCCGAGCGCCCGCACCGCGAGCCCACCGGGCGTCGGGTGGACCAGCGCGTGGTGGCGGCTGGCGGTCGGGTCGGACAGCACCACGTCACACGCGGGGTCGCGCCCGAGCAGCACCCCGCCCGGGCCGACCCGGATCCGGGGCCCGGGGCCGCTGTCACTCTGCGGGGTGAGCCAGTGCACGGGCGGCAGTGTACCCCCGCCCGGGCGGTTCACACGAGTTCACGCGCGCCCCGCGCCGCCCGGCTTAAGGGGCCGGCGGAGGTGACGATGTCTTGGTTCCGCGGTTCGGTGGTGGCGCTGGTGGTGGCGGTCGGGTGCGGCGGTGAGGAGGGCACCGGCAGCTCGTCCTCGTTCGGGTCGACCTGCACCACGGACTGGGAGTGCATCAACGACGTGTGCAACTGCGCCGACGGCACCTCGTGTGACGACGCGGACGACTGCGACGTGGTGTGCGAGGTCTGCAGCTGACCTTTCCCTTGGCGAAGTTGTGGACGACGTCGACTTTGCTACCGTTCATCCCTGGTCAACGGCATCTCGGTCCTCGCCGAGCCGGGTCGAACTCGGCCGGCGCCGGGGCCGTAGCCACCGCAGTTCGACGGGCGAGGTAGCCCCTGTTTTCCCATTGATTTCGACGATTTCCGTCGCGATCAGCCCAAATCGTAATACAAGACGCCGTATGTGGGCGATACGCGACAGGATCCGTCGCCCCCGAGGTGTCCATGTTGCTCCGATTCGGGGTCGAGAACTACCGTTCAATCCGAGACAAGCAGGAGATCAGCTTCGCCCGTAGCGCCTTGGATGGGCCCGACCACGTCACGCGCGAGGCGCACGGCGCCAAGCGTGGCATCCTTCCTGTCGTGGCGCTGTACGGCGCCAACGCGTCCGGGAAGTCGAACGTGCTGTCGGCGCTGGAGTCGATGGTCCGGCACGTCGAACAGTCGCATGTGGGCCTGACGCCGAGCGCTCGGATGCCGACCGACCCGTTCCGCTTGGACCCGGCGATGCGGGACGCACCGACTCGGTTCGACGTGGACATCGTGATCGACGGGATTCACTACCACTACGGCTTCGCGATCAGGTCGATCGTGGAAGAGGAGTGGCTGTACGCCTGGCCCGAACGACACCAGCAGCTGTGGTTCCATCGGGTGGGGACTGATCGGTCGGCGTGGCGGTTCGGCCCCGGACTGACGGGGCAGAGGGTGCGGATCGCCGAGCTCACCCGCGACAATAGCCTGTTCCTCTCTGCCGCCGCTCAGAACAACCACCTGAAGCTGCTGCCGATCTACCACCACTTCGCCAGGGGGTTCTCGTTCGTCGACGCCCCGGAAGGCCCCAAGCTCCGGAGCGACTCCGCGCTGTTCGACGAGGCCACACTTCCCCGGGTGCTCGCGCTGCTGCGGGAAGCGGATCTCGGCGTACTCGACGCCAAGGTCGAAGACCGAACGATGATTCTCCAAGAGTTCATCGGTGAGTTCCACTCGCGCGGAGAGGACAGGTTGGCCGAGAATCTGCGGAAGTCGCTCGAGGAGCACGGAGGGCCCAAGGAGCTGGTGCTCGCGCATCGGGGAACGGCCGAGCCCGTGTGGCTACCGAATGTGGAGGAGAGCCGCGGGACGTTGGCGTTGATGGACCACCTCCACCAGATCCTGCCGGCACTGGACCACGGGAGCCTGGTCATCCTCGACGAGCTCGACGGCTCGTTGCATCCCGACCTCGCCCGCGCGGTCGTCGGGCTGTTCACTGACCCATCGACCAACCGGCGCGGGGCACAGCTCCTGTTCACCACTCACGATCCCTCGATCCTCGACATCCTGCGCCGGGACGAGGTGGTCGTCGTAGACAAGTCCGAGTTCGGGGCAACCGCTCTCACCCCGATCAGCGAGTTCCGCGTCCTGAAACGGGACCACCTCGCCACCGCCTACGCGCAGGGGCGGTACGGGGGGGTCCCGCGCCTCGGGTGGTTTGGGCGGGCGCTGGCGAAGGAGTCCGAGTCGGTCGAGGCCCCCGCCGAACGGACGCCGGCGGGATCGCGGTGAGGCGAGGGCACGACAGACCACCACCAATCCCCCCCAAAGCCGAGCGGCGGAAACCGACCCGTGAACCGGCCGTTCGCCTGTTCTTGTTCGCAGAGGGGAAGACCGAGGAGGGATGGGCGGCTTGGCTCCGACGGACCACCCGCCACCTCAACATCGAACTCCAATGTGTCGGGGAGTCCGGCGTACCCACCACCCTACTATCAAAAGCCAAGGCGAAGGCGGCAGAACTCGGCGGCGCAAGGCGCGGAACCCATGAGGAGCGAGACGAGGTGTGGATCGTATTCGACAAAGACGCGCACCACAGCGTCCCGAGCGTTCTTCAGGAGGCTTACGATGCTGGAATCGGCGTGGTCTACTCCAATGCCTGTTTCGAACTCTGGCCGCTGTTGCACATCGATTCCCACACGAGGGACGAAGAGCGTGGGAGACTTCAGCACCTCCTCAAGGAGGCTCATCCCTGTTACGACCACGACAGCGGCGCAGTGGTGAATTGGGACGCCCTGCGGGGGCATACCGCCACTGCGATCCAACGTGCCCGCGACCTCCACCGCGCGGGGCAAGAGGCGTTGGAGCCGTTGAGGAGCCCGTCCACGACCGCGTGGCTCCTGCACGAACGCTGTGCGGCGGGGAGCTCGGCGACCGACCAGACGATCGAACTCCCCGACGAATGGGCAGTACCGCTCCGCCGCTGCCTCCCGCGGCGCCTGCGCCCGCGCGAGCGGTGAACCCCCGCGATGCTGCACGGTCCACGCATCCGAACGGTGTACGTAGGCGTTCGGGAGCGCCTCGCCTCGTCACGGATCTGCGCCGCGGAGCACGCGCGGCCGGTGCCTGCTCGTCCTCTGCGTGGACGATGCCAGCCGCTCGACCCGCTGACAGATCGACACAACCGCGACGCGATAGGCTCCCGTCGAGTCTCGTCCCTCCCGCGGACCAGTGGGACGCGGCGCTATGCGAGGCGGCGCAGTGGGCAGCCGCCACCACCCCCGGGAGTAGGTGCGCGCCCTCGGTAGGGTGGCCCAAACACCGACAAGGCGCGCCGGCGTGACCTGTGCACCCGGTTCGAGCGGGCGCTGGTCGAGATGGTCGAGACCTCCGCCAACCCGGGCTCGGATCTGGGGGTGGTTCGCCAGGCCAAAAGCAACGCAAGTTGGTCAAGAACGCCCGCTCGGCCTCCCAGCTCGAGGTCTACCGGCCTCGATGGCGGCGCACCACTCGTCGTTCGGATCAGGCTCGTCGCCCGCCATCATCTCCGTGCTCCACTTGGATCCACAGGCGCACTCCCCTTCTCCGCACCATAGTTCGCTGCACGCTCCACATCCCTGCCCCTCTCGGTAGAACCAGCCCCAGTAGGGCTCGGGCAGGGGGGTCCTAAGGACTTCCACGTCATCCGGTACTTGATAGTAGTAGACCATGAAATATCACCATTATGTCAATGGTTTCGAGAACGACGGCCAAAAAAAAGTGCGGCACACGCCGCACTTCTCTCTCTTCCTACGAACCCGAGACTACGAGCAGCCGCTCGTCGCGCCGCAGCTCACGCACTTCAGGCACGAGCCGTTGCGCACCATCGTCATCGCGCCGCACTCCCCACACGAGTCGCCCTCGTACCCGCGGGCCTTCGCGTCGATCACCGCCTGGATCCGCACGTCCTTGAGCGGGGCGCGCCGCACCACCACCCGGGCGTGGTCGTCGAGCGGAGGGCCGTCGTCCACGTCGATCACCGGGTGCCAGTTGCCGAGGCCGGCCTGGCTCAGGGACAGCTCCTCCTCCTCGGTGAACTCCGGCTCCGGCGGGTGGGTGTGCATCGCGTCGTGCCGCAGGTCCTCCTCCGACACGTGCGCGAGCTCGCCCCGGCCGAGGTAGTTGATCGCCAGCTCCCGGAAGATGTAGTCGATGATCGACGTGGACATCTTGATCCGGTCGTTGCCCATCACGATCCCGTTCGGCTCGAACCGCGAGAACAGGAACTGGTCGACGAACTTCTCCAGCGGCACCCCGTGCTGCAGGCCGATCGAGATCGCGATCGCGAACGAGTTCATCAGCGAACGGAACGCCGCGCCCTCCTTGTGCATGTCGACGAAGATCTCGCCCAGCGTGCCGTCGGTGTACTCACCGGTGCGCAAGAACACCTTGTGCCCGCCGACCACCGCCTTCTGGGTGTAGCCCCGGCGCCGATCCGGCAGCCGCCGGCGCTTCGCCAGGTACCGCACCACGACCCGCTCGGCCGCGGCCACGATCTGCTGCTGCACCGGCACCGGGGCCGGGGCGACCTCGTCCTCGTCGTCGACCGCGGCGAACAGGTCGGTCGCGACCACGCTCGACAGCGGCTGCGACAGCTTCGACCCGTCGCGGTACAGCGCGTTCGCCTTCAGCCCGAGCCGCCACGACAGCAGGTACGCGTCCTTCACGTCGTCGATCGTCGCCTCGTTCGGCATGTTGATCGTCTTGCTGATCGCGCCGCTGACGAACGGCTGGCACGCCGCCATCATCCGGATGTGGCCGTCGACCGGGATGAACCGACGGCCCTTCTTCCCGCACCGGTTCGCGCAGTCGAACACCGGCAGGTGCGCCTCGGCGAGGTGCGGCGCGCCCTCGACCGTCATCGCGCCGGTGGCCCAGGTGTTCGCCGCGTCGATCTCCTCCGCGGTGAACCCGAGCACGCGCAGCACGTCGAGCGACGGGTCGGCGAGCTGGCTGTCGGACAGGTGCAGCACGTCCTGGCAGAACGGCTTGCCGAGCGTCCACACGTTGAACACGAACTTGATGTCGAACGCGCTGCCGAGCTGCGACTCGATCTTCGCCAGCAGCTCGTCGGTGAACCCGCGCGCCCGCAGCGACTCGTGGTTCACCCCGGGGGCGCCCGCGAGCGACGCGCGGCCGGTCGCGTACGCGATGATGTCGGCGATCTGCGCGGGGCTGTAGCCGAGCCGCTGCAGCGCGGGCGGCACCGACTGGTTGATGATCTTGAAGTACCCGCCGCCGGCGAGCTTCTTGAACTTCACCAGCGCGAAGTCGGGCTCGACCCCGGTGGTGTCGCAGTCCATCACCAGGCCGATCGTGCCGGTGGGCGCGATCACCGACACCTGCGCGTTGCGGTACCCGTGCTGCAGACCGAGCGCGAGCGCGTCGTCCCACGCGCGGCGCGCGGCCTCGAGCAGCTCCTTCGGGGTGCTCGCGGGATCGAGCGGCACCGGGCGGATCGCCAGCCCCTCGTACTCGGTGCTCGGCGCGGCGTGCGCCGCCCGGCGGTGGTTCCGGATCACCCGCAACATCGAGTCGCGGTTCGCGTCGAACCGGACGAACGGCCCGAGCTCCGACGCCATCCGCGCGCTGGTCGCGTACGCCTCACCGGTCAAGATCGCGGTGAGCGCGCCGCACACCGCGCGGCCGCGGGCCGAGTCGTACGGCACGCCCATCACCATCAGCAGCGCGCCGAGGTTCGCGTAGCCGAGGCCGAGCGTGCGGTACTCGAACGAGCGCCGGGCGATCGACTCGGACGGGAACTGCGCCATCGCCACCGACACCTCGAGCACCATCGTCCACAGGCGGGTCGCGTGGATGTAGTCGTCGACCAGCAGCACGCCCTTGTCGGCGTCGTAGAACCGCATCAGGTTCAGCGACGCGAGGTTGCACGCCGTGTCGTCGAGGAACATGTACTCGGAGCACGGGTTGCTGGCGTTGATCCGGCCGTCGGCCGGGCAGGTGTGCCAGTCGTTGATCGTGGTGTCGAACTGCACGCCCGGGTCGGCGCACGCCCACGCCGCGTACGACACCTGCTCCCACAGGTCCTGCGCGCGCAGGGTCTTCGCGACCTTGCCGTCGGTGCGGCGGGTGAGCCGCCACGGCTCGTCGCGCAGCACCGCGTCCATGAACGCGTTCGGGATGCGCACGCTGTTGTTCGAGTTCTGGCCCGACACGGTGGTGTAGGCGTCGGACTGCCAGTCGGTGTCGAACACCGGGAACTCGATCTTCGTGTAGCCCTGCCGCGCGTACTGCAGCGACCGGTACAACACGTTGTCGGACACGCCCGCCTCGCGCGCCTTGCGCATCGCCTTCGCCAGCGGCTTGTTCTCGCGCGGGTCGACCGCATCCGCGAGCGGGAGCTCCGCGCCGGTCACCGCGGCCATCACCGCGTCGAGCGACTTCTGGTGGGCGCGCGAGCCGGCCACCATCGCGGCGACCTTCTGCTCCTCGAGCACCTTCCAGTTCACGAACGCCTCGATGTCCGGGTGATCGAGGTCGAGGCACACCATCTTCGCGGCCCGGCGGGTGGTGCCGCCGCTCTTGATCGCGCCGGCGGCCCGGTCGCCGATCTTCAGGAAGCTCATCAGGCCCGAGGACCGACCGCCGCCGGACAGCGGCTCGCCCTCCCCGCGCAGCGACGAGAAGTTCGTGCCGGTGCCCGACCCGTACTTGAACAGGCGCGCCTCGCGGACCCACAGGTCCATGATGCCGCCCTCGTTCACCAGATCGTCGCCGATCGACTGGATGAAGCACGCGTGCGGCTGCGGCCGCTCGTACGCCGACGCCGACGGGACCACCTGGCCGGTGGTCGGGTCGACGTACCGGTGGCCCTGGGCGGGGCCGTCGATCCCGTAGGCCCAGTGCAGCCCGGTGTTGAACCACTGGGGCGAGTTCGGCGCGCAGTGCTGGCGCGCCATCATGTACCGGATCTCGTCGTAGAACGCGACCGCGTCCTGCTCGGTGTCGAACATCCCCTCGCGCAGGCCCCAGTACGCCCAGCAGCCGGCCAGGCGGTCGAACACCTGGCGCGCGTCGGTTTCACGCCCGGGGGCCGCGTCCGCGTCGGGCACCGACCGCTGCAGCGCCACCGGGATCCCGGGCTCGGCGACCCGCTTCGTGCGGGTCGGAACCCCGGCCTTGCGGAAGTACTTCTGCGCCAGGATGTCGGTCGCGACCTGCGACCAGCTGTCGGGCACGCTCACGCCGTCGGCTTCGAATACCGTGGAGCCGTCGGGGTTGCGGATCTCGGAGTGGCGCTGGACGAACTTCAGGCCGTCGTACGGGGAGTCGAGGCCGAGGGTGAAACGGCGGGCAACACGCATGGTGCACCTCTTGGGGGGGTCGGGCAAGAGCGTCGATGGAGCGGACAACGCCGCGATCGGAAGGGGGGGCCCTTCATCTGGGACAGAGTCTGTC
>JBEBJC010000294.1:0-8999 GCA_040080105.1 Myxococcota bacterium | reverse complement strand
CCCCGCCGCCGGCGCCGGACGAGCGCCGCGAACCGATGCGGGGCGTCCCTCCGCTCGACGTACCCCCGAACGTGCAGCTGCGGGCGCCGCGCTCGCTCCCCCCCAGCGCTCAGCCGAAGTCCCCGCCGCCGAACGTCCGGGTGGTGTCCGGCAACGAAGGGGACAGCTCGAACCTGTTGTGGCTCGGGGCGATGTTTGCGGTCGGGGTCCTGTTCGCGCTGGTCGGCGGCACGATCACGCTGATCTACATGGCGTGGTGGGGCGGCTGGACCAGCGCCCCGGCGACCCCGATGGCTGTCTCGGCGCCCTCGCCGGAGCCGTCGCCCGAGCCACAGCTGGTGGTCGAGCCGGCGGCGGTCGAGCCGGAAGTGGTGGAGCCGGAGGTGGTCGAGCCGGAGGTGATCCCTCCCGTGGCGCCCGTGCCGGTGCCCGTGCAGGTCGAACAGGCTCCGTTCCCGCGCCCCACGCCCGCCCCCGCGGCGCGGGAGCAGAGGGTCGAGCTGCTGGTCGACAAGGGCGCGGTGGTCGTGGTCAAGGGCGGCGCCACCCTCGGCGAGGCCACCAACGGCCGGTTGGGCTACGTGCTCGAGGGCCCTCCGCGGGCCGTCACGTTCCAGGCGACGAAAGGCGCCTGCAAAGGCACGGGCACCTACTCGGGGAACTGGAACGGCGAACCGTTCCTCATCCCGTTGACCTGCCCGGCTGCCCCGGCGAGTGGCGAGACAGTGCCGGTGATGGTGGTGATCCCGAAAGGTTGGACACTGACGATCGATGGGGACGTCGCAGCGAACTTCATCAAGAAGCCGCTCGACTACCCGGGACACCACATCTGCGTCCTTCAGAACGAGGTCGGGGTCGAGGTAAAGAGGGAGGAGTGCCCGATCGTCAGAAGCGACGCAGGCGCGTATCGGATTGCCTACACCGAGTCCCAGTGATCGGTCAGCGGACCCCGCCGAACCGCGTCGACAGGGCGGCGCCGATGCCGACCATCGAGGTCCCGAACACCACCAGCCACCCGATCCACGGCAAGCTGCTGGCGAACGAGATCAGCAACACGCCCACGAGCAGCGCGATCCACCGGCCGTGGGGGCGCTCCTGGATCGGGAGCCGGTCACCGACCGCCTGACACAGCCCCACGAACCCGAGCAGCCAGGCCACGCCGAGCACGAGCAGCAGGATCAGGCTCACCGGCGAGCCGAGGCCCAGGGTGACCACCGCGAACAGCGCGGCGAACGACACCAGGAACCCTGTCGCGAGGGCGCCCACCACCGCCGATCGGATCGGTCGGGCCTCGAGGTCTCGCGCGACCCGGCTCACGCGCTGCGGGAACAGGCCGACCACCAGCACGCCGGCACCGGCGACCGACAACATCCACACCAGCCGGTGGTACACAGCGGACAGCAGCTGGCGCGGGTGAGTGGACAGGTGGAGGTTCGCCGCGGCCGGGTTCTCGTCGGGCGCCAGCGCGACCGACACCGGCTCCGAGGACGCCATCGCGACCCGGTTCCCCGCCACCACGCCGCCCGGCTCCACCGCTACCCGACCGCCGAACGACACCGCGTCGCCGTCGATCGAGCCCGTGCCGCCCACGCGCACGTCCCCGCCGAACGACACCGCGTCTCCCCGCACGTGGCCGAACACGTCGACCGGGTGCCCGAACGACACGACCTCGTCGACCGACTCCCCGACGTCGACCCGGACCGGCTGCCCGAACCCCACCCGCTGCGCGGCTGGCTCGGAGCGGTCGGGCGACCGGAGGGCCTCGATCTCGCGGCTCTGCTCCTCTACCTGCTGCTTCAGCTCGTCGATCTGTTGCCGGAGCGCGTCCGTGTCGGCGGCGAACGACGGGGCGCCAAGGGTGAACAGGATCATGGCGCCCTCCGCAGCTCGTTCGCCGCTCCGAGCTCCGCCGTCGGGGCCGCCGCGAACCGCAGCGTGAGGAGGCCTCCCGCCAACGCGACCGCCGCGGTGATCCCCAGCGCGACCTGGAACGGGCCGAGCGCGAGCGCGAGGCCTCGCGCCAACGTGGCCGCGGCCTGGACCGTCGACCCGGCGTCGACCGCGAAGGTCCAGGGGTTGTCGAGGCCGAGGACGGTCAACACCGACGCCGAGAGCAGCAACGCGGTGCCGAGCACGATCTCCGCCACCGGACGCCGGTCGGGCCGGTCGACCTGCGCGAGGATCCGCGCCGCGAGGTCGGCTGGGGGCAGGGGATCGCGAACGGCGGCGAACGCGGCCCCCAGCGGCTCGAGCCCCGCGGCGCGGGTCGCGCAGAACGGACACGCGTCGAGGTGCTCCGCGATGTGACACGCAAGTTGCTCGTCGACCTCGGCGTCGACGAACGACTGGAGCAGGTCGTCCGGAACGTGTTGACTCATGGCTGCTCTCCCCCCTGGTCCTCGTACAGGGCCCGGAGCTTTTTGCGTGCACGGAAGATCCGGTTCATCACGGTGCCGAGAGGCAGCTCGAGAATGTCGGCGATCTCCGTGTATTTCTTGTGTTCGAAGTGGTAAAGGATCAGGATTTCCCGGTACATTGGGGGCAGATCGCCCAACGCCCGCTCCAGGAGCTCTGCCCTCTGGTAACGGGCGGCGTCCTGCAGCGGCGACGGCGCCGTATCCGCCACGTCACCGGGCTCGTCCCACGCGCGCCGCTTGCGGCGCCGATGCTCGTCGATGCAGGTGTTCCGGGCGATGCCGAACACCCAGGTCGAGAACGAGCGCGTGGGATCGTATCGATCGAGGTTCCGGAGCACCTTCACCAGGGTCTCCTGGCAGGCGTCTCCCGCGTCCTCGTCGTTCATCAGCATCCGACGGCAGAAACGCCACACCGGTGGCGTCCAGCGCTCGACGAGCCACGCGCGGGCGGAAGGGTCCCCGCCGCGCGCCGAGGCGATTCGCGCAGGTTCGTCGTCCGTTCCTTCGTGCAATCGGAGGGCCAGCAGTTTCGTCTCCGGTCAGGGTTCGTCGAACCTACGTCCGACCTGGGTCACTATTTCACCCCTCCTGGCTCTCTGATAGTCTTGAGGGAGGAGCGGTCCCCGAGCCGATGGAAAAGACCGTCAAGCTCCAACGCTACGATCGAAAGGACTACACCGAGCTGGTCGACTTCCCGGTGGAGATCGTCGGTCGGGACGGCGTGGTGCGGCGGTATACGTTCGAAGACTCGATTCGTCTGTATCAACGCCGAATAAACTTCGCGCCGATCCGCTACCGCGACGGGGATCTGGTTCGTGCGGAGGTCAACCACTGTCGGTCGCGCATCGATCAGCTCCGCCGTTCGTACTTCCATCGGTACGGCTGGGGTACGCCCGACGGGCACGCGGCGGCCGAGGAGCGGTTCGGCGATCTCGCGGGTGAGCTCGCGGCGTTCATGTGCCGGGTGCTCGGGGTTCAAGAGGGGCGCCCTGACCTACGGTTCGAGGAGGTCTGCGCCGAAGCCGACGGCACGTCGACCTGGTACCTCACCCCGGAGGGGGCGCGCAGCGGAATGCTGCTGTACTTCCACAGGTTCGACGGGACCTCGGCCGACCTGGTGCGGGACCGGTTCTTCGCGAGTCTGAAGCAGCTCGAGCGGTCCGGCCGCGGTTCGGGAGACGCGGAGCGGCTGCTCGCGTTCCACCACACGGTGGACTGCGGGTTCGTGCTCACCGGGCGCGGCGCCGACTACGCGTCGTTCGTGCAGCCGAAGGAAGAGACCCCCCAGCCGGTCGACCTCGCTCCCACCCCGTGGGACGAGCTGCTCGAGATCATCCGCAAGGGCGACTACGAGGGCGCGCTCCGGCGGTGCCGCGAGATCGTGAGGGAGCAACCGTGGCATCGGTCGGCGTACGTCGCTGGGGCGATGTTGGCGGGGTACCTCGGGGAGCACCTCCAAGGTGAAGACCTCGCCCAGATCGGCGTGAAGTACTTCCCGAAAGACGGCGTGCTCCTGTACTACCTGGGGATGTGCCGCCTGCGGCTCGGTCGCTCGGAGTCGGCGGAGGTCGTGCTGGGGGAGGCGCTGGAGGCCTCTCCCGACCTCGTGAGCGCGCGGGCGCTGCTGTCGACCCACCTGGTGCAGGCCGGCCGCACCCGCGAGGCGTTGGCCCTGCTGCGGGCGCGGGCGGGGATCGTCCCGGACGACCGACGGGCGGAGGCCGACCTGGCGGTGCTGGAGCACGCGATCCTGTGGCGTCGGGTGTCGGTCGTGACCGCGGCCTCGGCGGTGGTGGCTGGCCTGCTGGCGCTGGTGCTCGCCGGCGGGTGGATCGGGCCCATCGCCCTGGTGTTCGGCACCGCGTGTTGGGCGGGCGGACTGTACTTGTTCCGCCGTCAGGTCGACGCGCTGGTCGACCGGCAGCGGTTCGAGGAGATCTCACAGGGCTTGCGGCGCCTCCACCGCCGGGCGCGCGGGGCGCCGGTCATCTCCTGAGGCGGCTCACGCCGAGTCGCGCAGGGTCTGCTCGAGCACGTCGACCATCGGCTGCAGGCCGAAGCGGCGAGCCTCCGCCAGCGCCTCCACCAACTTCACGGCGGCCGCCTGCCGCTCGTCGTGCTCGAGCAGCCACCGCCCCGCCAGCCACAGGCCGGTGGCGACGATCTCGCCGTCTCCGAAGGTCCGGGCGCGCTCGGTAGCGGTCAGGATCGCTTCGACGTCGGCTCGACCGTGGCGCGCGTCGAGGTACGCGATGAACACGGTGTTCAACGCTACCCCTCGCTCCCACCCGATCTCGGCCGCCAGCTCGCGGCTCCGCTCGAACGCGACGGCGGCCTTCGCGTACTCGCCGGCGTGGAAGTGCACGTCGCCGATGTTGTGGAGGTTCACCACCACGCCGCGGGTGTAGCCGAGGCCCTCGCGTAGCTCGAGCGCGGCGCGGTAGTAGTGCAGGGCCTCGGAGAACCTCCCGGCCCAGGAGTGCACCAGCCCGATGTTGTTGAGGACGCGCCCCTCGAGGATGCGGTCTCGACCGGCGCGCGCGGTGCCGAGCGCCTTCTCCAGCAGCGAGCGGGCCCGATCGTGCTCTCCCGACCGAAGGTAGCGGTTCGCGAGCCCGATCTCGCACCGCGCAACCGCCGACAGGTCGGTGCCGGCCAGGACCAGCGCGCGCTGCCACAGCGCCTCGGCGTCCTGGTTCCGCCCTTGCTCGTACGCCAACAGGGCAGACGCCTCCACCGCCTCCCGCTCGACCTGCTCGTCCGGCTCGGTCCGCAGCACGACCCGGGCCTGCTCCAGGTGCGCCTTGGCGAGGGGGTGGCGCCCCTGCTGCAGGTAGCTCTGCCCGAGCGCGACGTGGGCCTGGGACTCGATCCACGGCATCCCGCCTTCACTCGCTCCGTCGAGCGCCAACATCAGCCGCCGCTGCCCGTCGCCGGGCTCGCCGAGCAGCTGGAGCACGATCCCGAGGCGGAGGTTCAGCATCGCCTCCCCTTGGGTCCGCGCGTCCCACTCGTCGGGGTTCTTCGGTGCCCGCGCGATGTACTCGAGCCCGGCGAGGTACCGGTCGCGGGCCTGTTCGAGGAACTCGGCGGGTCGGAGCCCGAGGACCAACATCTGGTCGGCCTCGTAGCGCTGGCCTGCCTTGAACGCGTACCGCGCGGCGTCGACCAGCCGGCCTCCCTCCGAGCAGTGCTGCATCAACGCGTCGAGGTGGCCGTCGAGGCGGTTCGCGAACACCTTCTCCAGCGCCGCGGCGATCAGGCGGTGGTAGTCGCGCCGTTGGACGCCCAGGGTCCCTCGGAGCGCCGCCTCTCGGACGAGCGAGCTCGCGAACGACCACGACTCCACCGGCACCCGGTGGCCGCCGGTCAGGGTGGTGGGGCGGGTCGCCGCCGGGTCGGACTCCCGCACCAACAGCCCGTGGGCGGTCAGCTCGAGCAGCATCGGGGTCGGATCGGCGACGCCGGCGGCCTCGACCAGGAGCCGCTCGTCGAAGCTGTCGCCCGCCACTGCCGCCAGCTGGAGCAGCCCTTTGCTGGCCGGGTCCAGCGCGTCGATCCGGGCCGTGATCAGGGCTTGCAGGGAGTGGGGGAGGCCGGCCTCGCCCTCGCCGGTCAACACCGCGCGCTCGGGGTCGCGGGTGATCCGACCGGCCTCGAGCAGGAACTTGAGCATCTCCTCCACGTACTGAGGGTTGCCCTCGCAGGTCCGATCCAGCAGAGCCAGCAACGCGGGGTCGACCTCGGACACGTCGAGGCGGGTCTCGACGAACCGACCGATCTGCGCCCCCCCGATCGGCCCCAACCAGACCCGGCGGCCGAGCTCGGCCAGCCCGGGCGGTGCGGGCTCGCGCGACGCCAACAGGAACAGGATCGGCACGGCGCTCGTGCTGCGCACCAGGTGCACGAGGTCGGTCATCCAGCTGGACGGGAGCAGGTGCACGTCGTCGAGCGCGACGATCAGCCGCCGGTCCGCCGCGAGCCCCCGCAGCATCCGGCCGACGGCGGCCCAGGTCTCGCTCCGATCGGGGGCGTGCGCCGGGGCGCTGCCCAACAGGGTGGTCACCGCGACGAGGTCGCGCTGCGACAGCCCGAGGTGCGCGAGCCGGTCCGCCGCCTGCACCAGCTCGGCCACCGGGCTCTCCGGATCGAGCCCGAGCACCATCGCCACCAGGTCGCGCAGGGGTTCGAGCGGCCGCTCGGTGCCCAGCGCGGTGCACCGGACCCCGAAGAACATCGTGCCGCGGCGGATCACGAGGTCCCGGATCTCTCTGATGAACCGGGTCTTTCCACATCCGACCCCGCCGACCAGGCGGATGGCGGAGCCCTTCCCGTCGGCCAGGGCCACCAACGCGGACCGGAACTCGTCGAGCTCCTCGCCGCGCCGAACCCAGCTGCCGCGGTGGGGTCCGAGCACCCCGTGGGTCCGCCCCTCCACCAGGTAGGCAGGCAGCGCCTCCCTCCCGCCGCGCGACGGGATCCGGGGGCCGTGGCGAACCCGGAACCACGCCTCGACCGCGTCCAACACCCGCTCGGACACCAGCGTCTGGCCGTGATCCGCCACCGCGGACAGCCGCCGGGCCAGGCGGGTGGTGTCGCCGCGCGCCACGTACCGGATCCGCTTGCCGACGGCGCTCACGGTGACCTCACCCGTGTGGACGCCGATCGCCAGCTCCACCACCATGCCCTTCTTCCGTAGCGAACCCACGTTCCGGTGGAGTTCGAGGGCACACTCGAGCGCGTGGGCCAGGTCGTCGGTGCGGGTCCGCGGGACGCCGAACAGGATGGTGATGTGGTCGTCCACTGCGCGCTGGATCAGCCCGCCGTGTGGATCGACGATCTTGCGTGCCCACCGCAGCAGCTGGTACTTGCGGCGGACCAGGGTCTCGGGCTCGACGCGGGAGGAGAGCTCGGTCAGGCCGTCCACGTCGACCATCACCACCACGACCGGTCGCCGCTCGCCGACGGGGGAGGGCAGGCGGCCGGGGAGCGGGGTGCGGGCGGCGCTCGGGTCGGACTGCGACGGCTCGCTCGCCTCCAGCCGGTCCACGTCCGCCACCAGCTGCTCGAGCTGCAGATCGTCCGCCGGCCGCTCGGCATCCTCGGGGAACACCGCTCGGGCAAGCGCCGCGATCTCGGCCCGTCCCACGCGGTGGCGGCGCTCGAACAGCCACGCCCGCAGCTCCTCCTCGAAGATCGCCGCCCCGGGGTACCGGTCGGCGGGCTCTCGCGCGAGCGCCCGCGCCAAGATCGCGTGGAGGCCTTCGTCGATCCCCGAGCTGTCCAGCGGAGCGCTCGGGAGCCTCGGCACCTCCGCCTCGCGCACTCGGCGGAGCTTCTCCTCGGGATCGGAGTCCTGGTACATCCTCCGGCCGGCGACCAGCTCCCACAACAAGATGCCGGCCGAGAACAGGTCGGACCGGTGATCGATGCTCGACCCCGAGGCCTGCTCGGGGCTCATGTACGCGTACTTCCCACCGCCCGGCCCCGGCTTTCGGCTCCCGGCGTCCACCGCCCCCTCACTCGCCACCAGCCGGGCGATCCCGAAGTCGACCAGCTTCACTTCCCCGGCGAACGTCACCAGCACGTTGTGGGGCGAGACGTCTCGGTGCACCAACCCGAGCGGCCTGCCGTCTGCGTCGGTGCGGCCGTGGGCGTACGCCAGCCCGCGGCACACCTCCGCGGTGATCGCCACCGCGAGCGGCAGCGGCACCTGCGCGTCCGACGCGCGGAGCAGCTTCACGAGCCGGGTCAGGTCTCGCCCGTGGATGTGCTCCATCGCGATGTAGTGGGCGGTGCCGACCTTCCCCAGCTCGTACACCTGGACGATGTTCGGGTGGTTCAGGTGGACCCCGATCTTCGCCTCGGCGATGAACATCTGGACGAAGCGCGGGTCCTCGGCCAGCTCCGGGCGCAGTCGCTTGATGACCAGCCGCTTCTCGAACCCGGCCACACCGAAGCTGCGGGCGAGGTACACCTCCGCCATACCGCCGGTGGCGATTCGCTCCAGGAGCTCATACTTGCCGAACGGCGCCGGGAGCTGCATCCGTTAGTGCCGTAACCCGCGCGTCGCCGATCGGATCGCAGGGGCCGTGTTCACGGCCGCGGAGCGGTGTTCGCGCTAGGCTGGGGGGCGATGGAACCGCTGGACCGTTGGTGGGTGCGGATCGGGTTCGGGTTCGCGCTGCTCGCGGCGGTCGGCCTCGGGTTCTGGCTCGGATCGGCCGCGGGCTCCCCGTGGCCGAGCTACTCGGCGGTGTTCGACGAGGTGGCCGGCTCGGTCGTCAACGTGTCGGTCGAAGGGAGTGAGGTCCACGTCGGCAGCGGGTTCGTGGTCGGTCCGGAGGAGGTGGTCACCGCGCGCCACCTCGTGGTCCCGAGCTCGCCCGCGGACGCGACGCAGGTGCTGGTTCGCGACATCCGGGGACGCACGTTGCCCGCAGCCGTCGTCGGGACCGACGCGCGGACCGATCTGGCCCTCCTCTCGGTCCCTGGCGCCGGGTTCGCTCCGGTCCGGTGGGGGGCGAGCGCGGAGCTGCGCGTCGGCGACACGGTGATCGCGATCGGGAACCCGTATGGCCT
>JBEBJC010001392.1:0-1862 GCA_040080105.1 Myxococcota bacterium | reverse complement strand
GCCGGCGGCGTGGGCAGCAGCTCGATCCTCACCGACGCGTGGGTGTACGACGTGGGCGCCCCCGAGGGGGTGTGCCCGTGGCTCCTCCAGTTCACCGCCTCGGCGACCGACCCCGGCACGCCGGACCCGATGACCAGCGTGGGGCGGTGGACCTCGGTGTTGGTTGGCGCCCCGCTGCGCGAGCTGACCCGAGACCTGGTGAAGGGGTACGTCGACTCGGAGGTCGCTGGGTTTTGGGACGCCTGGCTCGACGACGCCAACAGCGTCGGGATCCCCCTCGTCGGGCCCGAGTCGCTGGTCGTCGACGGTGTGGGGGTCGGCACGCTCACCGTGCGCCAGTGGCAGGTCGACTGGCTCGGGTGGCCGGCGTTCTCGGACGTGCCGTACGTGCTGGGCTGCGCGCCCGAGGCTGACCCCGGCGTGCTCGCGTTCGACGCGTGCACCGCCACCGAGACCACGTGGTTCGACGCGAAGCCCGCCACCAGCGGTCCAGCGGCGCCGACCTTCGAGCGCACCCTCTCCCCCAACGCCGGGACCGGCGCCTACCGGCTGGCGGTGCTGTCCGGCCCGTCGCTCCTCCCCGGCGTCTTCTCGTACTCGGTGGAGCACGGAGGAAACCTGCTGGATCAGCGGTCCTCGTTCGCGGCCGCCCGAACGTGGATGACCGTCTGCAACGGCGACACGACCGGGCGGTGTGACCCCGCAGCCGACTCGGACGTCCCTGCGGACGGCGTCCTCGACGACTTCGACCACGACGGACACCCGGACTGGTCCGACTGCCGGCGCGACTTTGCGAGTCCGGTACCTCCGGGCCAGGTGTACTTCCTGGCTCCCGAGGAGCCGGTGGGGGCGTCGCCGGACCAGTTCACGACCGACGCGAACTGCGACGGGTGGCCCACCCCCCTGATGGTCGAGCTGCTGTGACACCGCGACTGGAGGCGAACATGCGCTGGAAGGGATTGCTGACGGCGGTGTGGGTGGGGGTGGCGACCGCAGCCCTCTCCGGCGGCGATGGCGCGAGCGCCGCCGCCCCGAACGTCCCCGTCCCGTGGTATCGGATCGTCGACTCGCTGGACACCGCGGACACGATGTTCCTCTACGCCGGGCTGGGTTCTCACCTCGCGGGGGACTACGAGAACCCGCTCGGAGCCGGTACGGTGTACCTCCGGGTCGCGGAGGACAGTCGGTTCACCGCGGATATCGAAGGGATCGCCCGCGTGAGCTTCGATGGCACCGAGCTGTGGTTCGACAACCCGAACCCGAACGTGCCCCCCGAGCGCCAGGCCGCGCTCGAGCCGATCGTGCGCGACCTGGTCCCGTTCCTCCGCGCGGGGATGCCGGGCTCGACCTGGCGGGTGCTGACCGGGCCCGAGCCCGGGATGCCCGCGTCGGTGGTGCACGACGCCAAGTGGGCCGAGGTGGGGCTCCCGTTCTCGTGGGCAGCGGGGACCCACACCTATGTCCGGGTAAGTGGAAACGGACGACTGATGACGGTTCGGCTGGTCGACGACTCTAGGGGCGAGCCGTACGAACTCGGCCACACCTTCCTGTCCGAGCTTCACTTCGGGGGCAACTACTGGGACGTGGCGTTGGAGCCTGATCTCGACGTGCGCACGTACCGCAGCCTGAGGACCCACGGCTACCCGGAGGGAACGACCCTCCGGAACCCGAGCGAGGGCGCGCTGTTGTACCACCAGCGGATCGTGCGCGTGCCGCTGTCGTACCAGGACCTGCTGTCCACCGGCACCCAGGAGTCGTACGGGGAGCGCCCCGCCCTCGAGGTCGGCCCCGTCGTCTGCGCGGGGCCCGCCCCCGTCGTGCAGCTGCCGTTCACCTTCGTGTTCGCGCCCGATCCCGCCGAC
>JBEBJC010001391.1:0-1863 GCA_040080105.1 Myxococcota bacterium | reverse complement strand
ACCCCGAACCTCGACCGGGTGCTGGGGGAGGCGGTCGCGCTCGACGACCACCGCAGCTGCTCGAACTGGACCGGCCCGTCGATGACCTGCGCCACCACCGGCACGTCGCCGCTCGAGCTCGGCTGGTGGCCCCAATCGGACGATCCTGCGGTTCCGGGCAGCCACCCCGCCCTGCCCACGCTGGCGGCAGACCTGCGGGAGCGGGGGTACACGACCGCGCTCGTGTCGGCGAACGCGGTGATGGGGCCGAGCCTCGGGCTCGCCCGCGGCTACGATCAGGTCGTCGACCTGCACTTCCAGCCCGCGACCGACGTGGCCCCGCGCGCGCTCGCCCTCGCGCAGGGCCTCGCGAACGGCGGCCCGTTCTTCCTCCACGTCCACTTCGTGGACCCCCACGGCGCGTACTGCGCCCCCCAGGAGTTCGTCGACGCCAGCCGGTACGTCGACCTCGGGTACGACCTGTGCGCCGAGTGGGACTACGTGCGCGGGGTGGTGTACCCCGCCGCCGATCCCGCGTGGCGCGCCGACTACCTGACCGACATGCAGGTGCTGTACGCGGCCGAGCTCGCGTTCTGGGACCACACGTTCGGCGCCTGGTGGGCGGAGCTCGACGACGCCGGGCTGCTCGACGACGCGCTGGTGGTGTTCGTCACCGACCACGGCGAGCAGCTGCTCGAGCGGGGCGAGTTCGGCCACGGCAAGGCGATGGGCTCGGAGGAGAACCGCGCCGCGGCTGCGTTCTGGGCGAAGAACCTCGCCCCGCGCGCGTGGGCCGGGCCGACGGTGCACCAGGACGTGGCGGCGACGGTGCGGGCGGTGTTCGGCCTGCCGCAGGTGGGCAGCGGGTCGCCGGTGGGCGCCGCGCCGCTCGACCGGCCGGCGCTGGCCGCGAACTGGTGGGGCCTCGGGACCGACGTGGAGCTGTCGCTGGTGATCGACGCGCACCAGCTCACGTACGACTTCGACGGCGACCGCCGGTGGTACGCGCTCGGCCCCGACCCGGCGGGGCTGGTCGATCGGTACGATCCGGCCGACCCGGCGCTGATCGCGGCGTGGGAGGGGATGAGCGCGTGGGTCACCGCCGCAGCCGCCGCGCTCCCGAACGCGGGCCCCCCGGTCGCGCCCGGGCCCTGACGTCAGGTCTCGAGGTGAGCGGCGTCGGAGCTGCCCATCTCGACGCCACCGCGCGGGAAGTACTCGGCCCACCGCCGGTCGACGGTGCGCCTCGTGTCGTCGTCGCAGAACAGCTCCGCCGGGTAGCTGGGCTTCATCCGCGCGTCGATCCCGACCGGCCCCTCGCGCACGACCGCGTTCCGCCCGAGGCGGGTCTTGGCCGCGTACAGGTCGGCCGCGGGCTCGAACCGGGTGAACGCGGTCCACAAGAACCGCGTGGGTGACGCGGCGACCGCCGCCGCGTCTTCGGCCAACACCACGAACGGCCACGGCTCGAGCTGCGGCAGGGTCCGCTCGAGGAACGTCGGATCGTCGGACCACGCGGGGCCCTCGATCACCAGGCACCCGGCGCAGAACGGGACCGCGGCCCGAACGCCCGGCGGCACCGGCCCGGAGAACGCGCGCGGCAGCTCGCGCACCGCGTCACCCACCCCGAGCATCACCCCCTTCGAACCCCGGTTGACCTCGGGGCCCGCGTAGTCGAGTGTGTCCATCGACAGGTTCGGGAACACGTACAGGTCGGTCTCCGGCCGGAACCGCGCGAGCAGGTGCTCGAGCACCTGGCGGGGGTCCTTCAGGTCGACCGGGTCCGACACCACCCACAGGAACTTCGTGAGGGACAGCTGCCCCTCGCCGAGGATCCGAAACGCCGACGCCATCGCCTCGCGCCGGTACCGCTCGCGCACCACC
>JBEBJC010001390.1:0-1865 GCA_040080105.1 Myxococcota bacterium | reverse complement strand
GCGGTCGGTGCTCGACCTCGGCGGGTGCGCCCGCGGTGGCGAGGTCGAGGTCGCGCTCACCTTCGAGCTCACCTACGACGAGATCGCGGCGGTCCGGGCGCGCGCCGCCGATCCGGAGCTCGCCGCGTGCGCGGAGGCCGCCGTCTGGCGGGCCTCGATCGCGCCCGGGACGTTCACCGAACCCCGCGCGGCCGGCGAGCTGACGGTGACGGTCGAGGCGGCGCCGCCCCGGTGACTCCTACGGAAGCTCGAGCGAGAAGTCGGCCGACACGGTGCACCCGCCGTCCGCGGGGCAGCTCGCGGGGTCCCCGGTGCTGTTGCACTCGGTGTAGGTGTACGTGCCCGCGAGGGTCGACCCGGTGAGCGAGGTGGTCAGGGTCTCGGTGACCTGCCACAGCTCGATCACGTACGGGAACAGCTCCACCGACACCAGGGTGAGGTCGGAGCCGGCCCAGGTGCCCGAGAACACCGCCGGCCAGGTGGGGCCGACGAAGTCGAGGGTCGCGGCCGCGCCGTCGTCGGTCCACACGGCGGCAGTACCCAGCAGCGACGGGGAGGAGAAGGTGAAGCAGCCCGGGGCCACGACCTCGTTCGACCAGGTCACCTCGACCAGCCCGGTACACGCGGGGTCGGCCAGGCACTCGGAGTCGGCGCAGTCGGTGGCCCCGTCGAGGTCCTCGTCCAACCCATCGGCGCAGGTGGTCTCCGCTTCGGCGATCCGCATCGCGGTGAGCTCGAACGCCCCGAACGAGCCGCTCGACCACCCGTCGACCACCAGCACCACCTGTTGGCCGGCGACCAGCTCGATCTCGAGCGCCTCACCCCCGTAGGGCGAGGTCGGCGACCACGCGTCCGCGCAGTCGAGCTCGATCCCGAAGCAGGTGTCGTACACGGAGAGGGTGCTGTCGAACGCCGTTCCGGTGGAAGACAGGGAGAACTGGTACCGGCCGTCGGTCGGCGCGGTGAACGCGGCGGAGTAGTCCGGGGCGCCGGGGAACCCACACGCCGAGGTGGCGCCGTCGGGTTGGCCGTCGGTCGACGCCGACAGCGTGTCGGTGAACTCGCTGTTCGGGCAGGTCGGCTCACACGCGAGGTCGCCGGTGCAGGTCGAGTCGGTGCAGTCGGTGCGCCCGTCGAGGTCGTCGTCGACGCCGTTGGCGCAGTCCTCGAAGCACACCGAGTCGCAGTCGGGATCGGCGCAGTCCACCTGCCCGTCGAAGTCCTCGTCACCGCCGTCCGCGCACGCGAGCTCGACCTCGGGGACCAGCGTCACCGCCAGGTCGAACGCGCCGCTCGCCCCGTTCACGCCGTCGACCACCAGCACCAGGGTGTCGCCCTGCTCGAGCGACACCGGGACGGCTTCGCCCGACGCGCCGATCTGATCGAGGCAGTAGTACGAGGTCTCGGCGCACCCGCCGGTCTTCACCGCCAAGGTGGTGTCGAACCCGTCCGCCCCGGACAGGGTGAACCCGTACCGGCCGTCGGCCGGCGCGGTGAACGAGAACGCGCGGTCGGGCGCGCCGGTCCCGAACCCGCAGGTGTCCTCGTCGTCGGCGCCGCCGGTGGTGTCGCCCGACACCGTTGCGGGCGGTGCGGGGATGCCCTCGTCGGCGCAGTCCGGGATGCAGCTCGGATCGGCGGCGCAGTCGAGGTCGTCGCAGTCGGTCCCGCCGTCGAGGTCGTTGTCGTACCCGTCGACGCACAGCCCCTCGGGGCGGTCGCTGCCGCCTTCGAACACGGTCATCGCGAACCCGCCGTCGACGCCGCCGATCCCGTCGAGCACGGCGATCACCGAGGTTCCGCCCACCAGGTCCGCTTCGACCACGGACCCACACACCGTGGCGGCGCCCCCACACGTGTCGAAC
>JBEBJC010000003.1:0-38057 GCA_040080105.1 Myxococcota bacterium | reverse complement strand
GTTCGTGGGCGGCCTGCAGGTCAAGGGGGTGCAGGGGCAGTGGGGTCCGATCGCGCGCGCGCTCGGGCCGTGGCTCACCGAGAACCCGGGGATGGTGTCCACCTCGAGCCGACCCGAGCGGCACGAAGGCCGGACGAACCAGATCAAGTGGTGCCCCGGGGCCCGCGACGCCGATGGTCACACGGTGGCCGACCGGGTCGCCGAGGTGTGGGCCGCGCCGAGGCTCGGGTGGGGCCCGGCCGAGTACGACAACACCGCCACCCGCGACGTGATCGCGATGCACCAGGGGGACAGCGCGTACTGGGCCGGGTGCGACGACGGCTCGACCCCGGCCGACCGCGCGGTCGAGCTGGCGGCCGGTGTGTCCGACCACCTCGGCGGGCGGTGGGTCAGCGTGCTCGGGTACCGGGAGGTGTTCCCCGGGCCCCGGCGCGCGCGGGTGCCGCCGACGCTGTTCGTGTGGGTGGTCGGGCGCGGGTACCTCGGGGTGCGATGGGACGACGCGGTGGAGCGGTGGCGAGCGGCCGGGGCGAAGCACCTCGGCGGGTACCTGTATTGGAACCACGGCAGCCGGAGGATCCCGGACGACGACGTCGGGCTGTTCGCGGTGCGGGAGCGGGAGCGCGAGGTGCGCGAGCTGGTCGACCGGGGATTCGAGGCCCTGTGGGTCGAACAGGACGGCGCGCAGGCGGTCGGCGGGTGGTGGAGGTGGGCGCTGATGTCGATCGCGCGCGATCCGGCGCTCACCGTCGACGCAGCGCTCGCGGACCTCGTGCGGACGGGGTTCCCGAGCGAGGCGCGCGCGCCGGTGCGGCGGTACCTCGAGCGGTTCGACGGGAGTGACGCGCGGTTCTTGTGGTCGCCCGAGTGGGTGACGGCCGCGCGAGGGGACCTGCGCGAGGCCTGGAGCGGAGCCGCTGGCGACCCGGGCGCGATCCGCCGGATCGAGGACCTGGCGATCGGGCTGCGGTGGATCGAGGTCACGTTGTGGCCGAACGCAGAGGCGCGGGCCGAGCTGCTCGGTTGCGCCGCGGGTCGAGACGCGCTCGATCGCCCCGACGGCCCGGTCGGAGACTGCCCGGAGGTGCCGCTCGAGCGGTGGCTCGCCCCCGTTCCGGGCGCCGACCCTCCCGACTGGTGGCCCGGTGACGAAGGGCGGTACGCGAGGATCACGAAGTTCCCGGGCACCGCCGCGCACGGGAGCTACGAGGGGGACTGGCACGGCCTGCCGCGCGATTCGGACCTGTGGAGGGTTTGGGTCGACCCGATCGACGGCCTCGCGGTGCGGTCGACCTGCGCCGGGGTTCAGGATCTGGCCTCGATGCCCGCCGAGCGGGTGCACACGACGTCGGCGCTGCTCGGACCGGGGCGGCTCGAGCTGCGCGACGAGGCCGGCCGGGTGTCGTGCACCGCGACGTTGCCGCCCGACCGACGATCGATCGACGTGGTGTGGGCGGCGTCGGGTGCGGGTGTGGCGGACGGCGCCCCGAAGGGCGGCTGTGGGGAGGGCGTCGACCGGGTGCTCGACACCGGAGGCGGGGCCGAGCCGGAGGTCGGGTGTGACCGGTTCACCGCCGAGGGGGTGTACACGCTGGCCAGCCCGGCTCACCGGACCGGCCTCGATCTCGGTCGCATCGACGCCGTCGGAGTGTCGCGGTGGGAGTCGCCGTTCGTCCCGTCCGAGGCCCGCGCGCCGGACTCGGGGGCGAGCTGGCGGTACTTCTACGTCCCGGTGGGGAGAGACGCCGTCACCCTGTACACCGCGGGCTCGGCGTGCACCGTGTACCGCGCAGCCGCCGACGGGGTCTCGCTCGCGGGGCCCCCCGGGTACCGGGTGGTCGGCACGGAGGGCCACGACGGAGAGATCTGGGAGCTCGCGGCGTGTCGGGGCGTGTACCTGGTCGACGTGCCGCCGGTGGTCGCCCCGCGGCGAGACCAGCTGCTGGCCCCGTGTGCGTGGGTCGACGATCCGGCGTGGGGGGCCGACGCCGAACGACTGGGGGTCGACCCGGGCGACTGCCGGTGAGCGGGATAGGAGAGGCGCGCATGATGGTCCCGATCCCGCTGCGGGCGAGAGGCGTGGTCGCGATGCTCCACCCCGAGCGCGCGAAGGGCAGGCTCGGGATCGACGTGACCACCGAGTTCGGGATCGGCGGCAACGGCAAGCTCGTGCTGCGGATCCCGGGCGGGCTGCTCGGCGGCCCGCGGGTGGTCGAGGTCGATCGCGGGGAGCTGAACGTCACGCCGATCCCCGACGGCCTCACGGTGACCGGCGGCCCGGTGTCGGAGCTCGTGATCCGCGCGCACCCGGCGTCGGCGGTGTACCGCACCTGGCGCGAGGACGCGCCGTTCGGGCACGGCCCCGAGTGGGCGAACGTCGGCCATGGGTCGGTGCTCGCGCTGACGCTGGATCCGACCGACCCGCGGCGCCCGCACCGGGTCGCGCCGGTCGGGCGCGCGCGGGCCACCGCGACGGTGTGGCGCCGCGACGACGGCACGCTGCGGCTAGACACGGTGCACGAGGTCCTCGACCTGGCGGCGCAGTCCATCTGGGCGGTGGCGGCGGTCGCGCCCACCGGGCGGGAGGCCAGCGACGACCCGGAGGAGACGCGCGACTACCTCGTGTACACCTTCCGCGCCTCACCCGACGCGTGGGGGGTCGGGTATCGGTTGCTGCTCGGGGACGCGGCCCTGCCGAGCGCGGGGACCATCCCCGACGCGATCGTCCCTGGGTGGTTCGTCGGTCACTTCGGAGGGGCGCCGATCGATGGCCCGCTGGCGGTGCGGGCGGGCGCGACCCTCGTGTTGTTCGACCGGGAGCTCGGCGCGGCCGGCCAGTGCGCGCTCGACCAAGCGCGGTTCACCACCACTCCGCGGTGGATGTTGCTCGGCCCGGGGCTCGACCTCACCGGCGAGCTGCCGGAGCCCGTGGGGCGATGGCTGGCCGCGGGAGCGCAGGAGGACCTCGAGCTGCTCGAGCGGGTCGGTGGGCCGGCGGCGGGCCCGTCGCGAGCGGCGATCCGGAGCGGCAGGCTGTGTTTGCTCGGGAACCCCGACCTCGAGGTGGAGATCGCCGACCTCGACCCGAGCCGGGTGGTCGCGCGGAGCGAGCGGGAGGTCACCCACCTCACCGTGGGCGAGATCGAGCTCCGGGGGCGCCCGGACGCGATCGCCCGCGTGCGAGAGCTCGTGTTGTCCCAAGGAGGGCGGGCCACGCTCGAGCGAGCCGACACCGACCAGCTGCACGCCCAGTGGGCCGCGCTCCGGGTCGAGCGTTGGACGTGGATGATGTTCGCTCCGGTGCTCGTGGCCGACCACCTGCTCCGCGGGCTCGAGGCACACACCGCGGACGAGGGGCGGCGGCGCGCGGTGTCCGAGCTGGTCACCGTGGCGGACCACGCTCGAGCGGTGCGCCTGCGAGCGGGCGCGTCGGTGGTCGCCCTGCCGCACGTGTGGCTCGACGAGGACCGGTGGTGGCGGGAGGTGGTCGGCGCTCGACCACGCGCGCTCCACCTCGGCGCCGTGCGCGCCCAGGTCCGCGCCTCGGTGGATCTGCTGTCGTTCGCGCTCGCGGCCTGTGACCGGGCGATCGGAGGGCTCGCGCCGCTGCTGGACGCGCGCACGGCGCCGCAGGAGCCCCCGCCGGGTTCACTGCTGTCGGCCCACCGGGTCCACACGCCGCCGGGGTCCCCCGCGATGGCGAAGTGGGTCGACCTCGTGCAGCGTGATCTCTCCCTGCGCGCGCTGGTGGACCGGGCCGGGCCCGGCTGTCGCGAGGCGTGGTCCCTGGTGTCGGGCGCCGCGGCGCTCGCGGCGCTCGAAGCAGCCCGTGCAGCGAGCGCGAGGCATCGGCGCGACCGCGCGGCCGACGGGCCCCTCGAGCCCCAGGTCACCCGAGACGCCTTGATCGAGCGGATCTTGTTGCTCCGGGCGGCGCGAGCGGTCGCGGTGGACGGCGCTCGTGCCACCGTGGGGGAGATCCTCGATCGCGCTGGTGACGTGGGCGGAGGGCCGCCCACACTGGTCGAGCGGGTCAGCGGGTCTCTCGTGCGGGCCGACCGATGAGAGACGAAGGGACGACCGCCAACGCCGTCGGGCTCGGGGTCAACGTCGTGCTCGCGCTCACCAAGCTCACGGTGGGCACGCTCGCCGGGTCGGCAGCGCTGGTGGCGGACGGGTTCAACTCCGCGGGCGACGTGTTCGCCACCGCGATTGGAATGGTGGGCTACCAGATCGGGCGGTCGCCGCCGGACGAGGACCACCCGTTCGGCCACGGCAACGCCGAGACGGTGGCCGGCCTGGTGATCGGGGGGATCCTGTTCGCGACGGGCGTGTACGTCGCGATCGACGGGATCCGGGCGCTGGCGAGCGGCCCCCGCCCGGCGCCCGAACCGCTGTCGGCGTTGGTCGCCCTCGGCACCGCCGGGGTGAAGGCGGCCCTCGCCGTGTACACCACCCGGATCGGTCGCAAGACCAACTCCCCCGCGCTCCTGGCTTCCGCCGCAGACCACCGAGCGGACGTGGCGATCGCGCTCACCGTCGCTGCCGGCATCGCCGCGGCTCGGTTCGGTGCGCCGTGGCTCGACCCGCTGGCGGCGGTGTTGGTCGGAGCATGGATCACCCGACTCGCGATCGCGCCGATGTCGTCGAACTTCGCGGTGCTGATGGATGCGTCACCGCCCGAGGTCGCCGCGCAGGTTCGCGCTGCGGCGCTCGGCGTGCCAGGGGTGCTGCGGGTCGACCTTGCCCGGGTGCACCCACTCGGCTCGTACCACGTGGTGGACTTGGAGATCGCGGCAGACGGCGCCCTGACGTTGCGCCAGGCGCACGACCTCGCGCACCAGGTGGAAGACCACGTACGGGCGGTGGTCGAACACGTTCGTGAGGTGAGGGTTCACGTGAACCCGGCAGATCGGATCGGCTCCGCGGCGGAGGGAGTGATCGACGATTCGAAGTGAGTGTGCGCGGGGGGGGACTCGAACCCCCACAGCTCTCGCCACAAGGCCCTCAACCTTGCGCGTCTACCAATTCCGCCACCCGCGCAGACACTTCACAGGGAACGCTCCGCGATGCGGAGCGAACCCGCTGGAGGGTCACCCCTCCCGACACGCATCGCACTATCGCTCCGACGCGCGACCGTCAAACGCTCAAGGCGTGGACGGTGCGTCGCCGCCGGGCGGCGCGATCGGCGCCCCGTCGATCGGCGGCGCAGCCTGCTGCTTCTCCAGCTGCTGGAGCCGGAGCAGCTCGTCGTCGACGTTGCTGCCGGCGAGCATCCCGCGGTTCGAGTACAGCGCGAGGGTGATGGTGGTCGCCATGTACAGCACCGCCACGACCGTGGTCGCCCGCTGCAGGATCCCCGCCGGTCCGCGAGGCCCGAAGATGGTCGACACGCCCCCGCCGCCGCCGAAGGCGAGACCCGGATCGCCCCCCTTCCCCGGCTGGAGCATGATGATCAGGATCAGGAACAGGCACAGCAACACGTGGAGCGCGACGAAGAACGGATACATTCGTGCAACCTAACCACCGGTCCGGACACCGGCGAGCTTGAGCGCGCCCGCCGAGGTCTCCTGCGGGCGCTTCCGCTCCGGACAGTTCGCGACCTGGCAACGCGCGTAGATTTCGTGGCGGTGAGCGACCACCTGGAACCCATGTCGCTCGGCGAGTGCCTCCTGCAGGCGCTCGATCTCGTCGTCCTCGTACTCCACGATCCGGCCGCAATCGACGCAGATCAGGTGGTCGTGGTGGTGACCCTCGATCGACGGCTCGTACCGCACGTTGCCCTCGGCGAACTTGTGCTCGGTCGCGAGCCCGCTGTCGGCCAGTAGCTTCATCGTGCGATACACCGTGGCATACCCCACGGAGGGGTGGCGGGCCTTCGCGCGCTCCAACAGCTCGAGCAACGAGAGGTGGGCCGTGCTCTCGAAGAACACGTCGGCGATCGCTTGCCGCTGGCGGGTGTACTTCAGACCCTGCGTCAGCAAGTAGGCCTTGAAGGCGTCGATCTGCTGTGCGTGCTCCACCCTACCCCCGCGGACCCGTATCATCGCGCCCGCGGGGGGCGGAGGCTGTTCAGCCCGCCGCAGGAGCAGCAGGGACGAGCGACTCGACCAGCTGGATCACGGCCATCGCCGAGTTGTCGCCCGGACGGGCCCGCGCGAGCTTCACCACCCGGGTGTAGCCGCCCGGACGGGTCCGGAACCGCTCTGCGTACTCGTTCATGACGAGGTGGATCGCCTCGTCCGACATCAGGAACTGGTTCAGGAGGCGGATCGCCGCGACCCGATCGGCCTTGGCCTGCGCGACCGCGTCGCCCGAAGCGGCGGCCACATCGGCGGCGCTCGGAGCGCGCTTCCCGATCGAGATCAGGCGCTCGGCCACCCGGCGGAGCTCCTTGGCCCGGACCTCGGTGGTCCGGATCTGTCCGTGCAGCATCAGCGAGGTAGCCATGTTTCGATACATGGCCTTCCGCTGGCTGCTGTTCATGTCGAGACGACGCCCAGCCTTCCGGTGGCGCATGGTGGACTCCTCGGCCTAGCCGACTTTGTTCTTCGGGAAGTTGTGAAGCTTCATTCCCAACGACAGCCCGAAATCGTTGAGAACTTCCTTGATCTCGTTGAGGGACTTGCGGCCGAAGTTCTTGGTCTTCAGCATCTCGGCCTCGGTCCGCTCGACGAGCTGGTAGATGAACTCGATGCCGGCGTTCTGCAGGCAGTTCTGCGACCGCACCGACAGCTCGAGCTCGTCGACCCGCTTGAACAGGTGCTCGTTGTACTCCTGCTCCGCCTCGGCCCGCTCCTCGACCGCGGGCTCCTCTTCCTCGGCGAAGTTGATGAAGATCTGAAGCTGCTCCTTCAGGATCTTCGCCGAGTACGCGAGCGCGTCCTCAGGAGCGACCGAACCGTCGGTCCAGATCTCCAACGTCAGCCGATCGTAATCGGTGCGCTGCCCCACGCGGGCGTTGGTCACGGTGTACCGCACGCGCTGAATCGGGCTGAAGATCGCATCGATCGGCACGGTACCGATCGGCTGATCCTCGGCCTTGTTCTGGGCGGCCGGGACGTAGCCCTTGCCCATCTGCACCGACACGTCGCAGTTGAACTCACCTTCCTCGGTCAAGGTGGCGAGCGGGTGCGACGGGTTCAGCACTTCGCAGTCGGCGTCGAACGACAGGTCGCCGGCCTTCACCACCACCGTGGTGCCGGGCTCGCCCTTGCGGGAGATGCGACCGCGGATGGCCTCGGTGGCGCTGGTGCGGAGCAGCACGCCCTTGAAGTTGAGGACGATGTCCGTCACGTCCTCGACGATGCCCGGGATGAACGAGAACTCGTGCAACACGCCATCGATGCGGACCGAGGTGATCGCCGCGCCCTGGAGGGACGACAACAAGATCCGCCGGAGCGAGTTCCCGATGGTGGTGCCGAACCCGCGCTCGAGCGGGCGGATGACGAACTTGCCGTAGGTCCGGTTGGACCGCGGGTCCCGTTCGACGCGGCGGGGCTTGATGAGGGTGCGCCAGTTGGCGAAGACGACCTGTTCCATGTTCGATACCTCGTTCGCTTCTGCCCGACGGTCCGTGCCGGGCTCACGCGACGCGAGTGAATCCGACGGGTTCGCCGTCGGACGTGGCCCCGAGACCGGCGGACCTCACGAGTGAGGTCCAGGCCGCGGAGATCCGCTGGACCTCGACTACACGCGCCGACGCTTGGGCGGGCGGCAACCGTTGTGCGGAATGGGAGTCACATCCTTGATGTGCGTGATCTTCAGGCGATTCGCCAGCGCGCGGAGCGCCGACTCCCGACCGGTGCCGGGACCCTTCACGAACACACCCACCTGCTTCATGCCGTGCTCCATCGCCTTGTTCGCGGCGTCTTCGGCCACGAGCTGGGCGGCGAACGGAGTGGACTTCCGTGAACCCTTGAACCGGAGCACGCCAGCGCTGCTCCAGGCCACGGTGTTCCCGGCGAGGTCGGTGATGGTGACGATCGTGTTGTTGAACGTGGCCTGGATGTGGGCAATCCCAGCCGGAACGTTCTTCTTCGCCTTGCGAATCTTGCGCGGAGCGGACATCGGGAACCTCGGAACGCGGGGGGAGCGGGCGTCGTGAACGCCGGCCCGCCCTCACACGAAGGGAAAGGGCCGCAGCGGCGGACCGCCGGGTGGACTACTTCTTCTTGGCCACCGTGCGCCGCGGGCCCTTCCGGGTGCGGGCGTTGGTGTGCGTGCGCTGGCCACGGACCGGCAGGCCCTTCCGGTGCCGAACGCCGCGGTACGCGCCGAGATCGACCAACCGCTTGATGTTCATGGCGATCTCCTTGCGGAGCTCACCCTCGACTCGGTAGCCAGCCTGGATCGCCTCGCGCAGGCGAGCGATCTCGTGATCCGTCAGCTGAAACACCCGCGTCATGGATTCCACGCCGGCCTGCTTCACGATCGACTGCGCCGAGGCGCGGCCGATGCCGTAGATGTAGGTCAACGCGATCCAAACGGGCTTGTTTCGCGGGAGGTCGACACCTTCGATACGAGCCATGGTTCCTTCGCCTTCCGGACCCTGTGGGTTCCGATGAGGTCATCGCCGGGGGGGTACCGGCCTCGGTTCAGCCCCCGTGACGGTTCTGGTCCAGAACCGTCAGGATCTCCGCTCCACGCGGGGTGATCGCGATGGTATGTTCAAAATGCGCCGCCAAACTGCCATCTACCGTTACCACCGTCCACCCGTCGCTCAACTCCCTGGTCTCGAATCCGCCGAGGGTGATCATGGGCTCGATGGCGAGACACATGCCCTCTTTCACTTGGCTGCCCTTGTGGGGCTTTCCGTAGTTCGGTACCGAAGGTGCCTCGTGCATGAGGCGGCCGATGCCGTGACCTACGTACTCTCGGACGATGCCGTAGCCGTGGGGTTCGATGTGGGACTGAATCGCGTGGCCGATGTCTCCGATGTGGCCGCCAGGACGTGCCTGAGCGATGCCCTCGTAAAGGCTCCGCTCGGTCTCGTCAAGGAGCCGGCGCACATCGGGCGCGACCTCCCCGATCGCGACGGTGAACGCGCAGTCGGAGTGGTATCCGCCGTAGACGAGCCCCATGTCGATGCTGACGATGTCGCCGCTCACCAGGGGGATCTCGTCGGGGATCCCGTGCACGACTTGCTCGTTCCGGGAAGCACAGATGGTGGCCGGGTACGGCCGCTTGCCACCCGCGGTGTACCCCTTGAACGAGGGCACCCCACCCCGCTTCCGGATCTCCCGCTCCGCGAGCTCGTCGATCTCGAGGGTCGACACGCCCGGCCGCATGGCCTCACGCAGAGCGGCCGACACCTCGGCGAGGCGTCGTCCGCTCTCGCGCATCAGCGCGAGCTCCCAGGGATCCTTGACAGTGGCCATCCTACAGCCCAGTGTTCCCGCTCACCTGCTGCCGACGTCCGCGGATGCGACCCTTGGTCGCGACGACGCCGTCATAGTGGCGAGTGGAGAGCTGCGCCTCGATCTGGGCAACGGTGTCGAGGGCCACCCCGACGACGATCAACAGCCCCGTCCCGCCGAAGCTCACGTTGCGGTTCATGAGGGTGGGGAGAATACACAGCGCGGCCAGGTACAGGGAGCCGCCCGCGGTGAGGCGGGTCAGCATCCAGTCCAGGTACGCCGCCGTCTCCTTCCCGGGCCGGACGCGCGGGATGTACCCCCCTTGCTTCTTCAGGTTCTCCGCCACGTCCTCAGGGTTGAACGTGATGGCGGTGTAGAAGTAGGAGAAGAAGACGATCAGCAGTACGAACACGACGTTGTACAGCCACCGACCTGGGTAGAACGCGCCGGATAGCCATTGGAGCGCGGCGGCGTTGTAGAACTGCCCGATCGTGCTCGGGAACATCAGCAGGGATGAGGCGAAGATCGGAGGCACCACCCCCGCCAGGTTGATCTTGAGCGGCAGGTAGGTCGTTTGCCCCTCGTAGACCCGGCGCCCGAGAACCCGCTTGGCGTACTGCAGCGGGATCCTGCGCTGTCCGCGCTCGACGAACACGATCACGAACACGACGAAGAACATGAACGCCAGCAGCAGGCTCACCTGCAGCAGGTTGAGCTCACCGTGTGTCATCAACGTGTACATCTGCATCGCGGCTGTCGGAATCCGCGCCACGATCCCCGCTCCGATCAGCACGGACGTGCCGTTCCCGACGCCGCGCTCGACGATCTGCTCGCCGAGCCACATGATGAAGCACGAGCCACTGGCCATCGTGAGCATCGCGAGCAGGCGGAACGGCAGCCCGGGGAACAGCACGACGTTGCTGCTTCCCACCCGCATCGACTCGAACGACGTGGCCATCGCGTACGACTGCATGCACGCGATCACGATCGTGAGGTACCGGGTGTACTGATTGATCTTGTTCCGGCCCGTCTGGCCTTCGTCCTTGATGCGCTTGAGCGCCGGCACCATCTCAGCCAGGAGCTGCATGATGATGCTCGCGGTCACGTACGGCATGACGCCCAGCGTGAACACGCTGAACTGCTCGAGCGCCCCGCCGGAGAACATGTTGTACAGGCCGAACATCGTGCCGGTCTGATTTGCGAACCACTGTCCGAGCACGATGCGATCGATACCTGGCGTGGGGACGAAGATCCCGAGCCGATAGACCGCCAACATGCCGATCGTGAACAGGACCCGCTTGCGCAGGTCCTCCATTTCCCAGATTTCCCTGAAGACGTTCGCCACGGGTTCCCCGGAGACTCGGGTGGAGACCGGGGCTCACTGCCCCTGCCCGACGAATCGAGAGCCTAGACGGGGCCCTCGACGGAACCGCCGGCAGCGAGGATCTTCTCTGCCGCGGAACGGCTCAACTTGGACACGCGGACGTGAAGGGCAACCCCCAAATCGCCACGACCGAGGACCTTCACGCCATCGGCGCCGTTCTTGGTCACGATGCCGCGATCGACGAGCAGTTCTTCCGTCACGACGGTCCCCGCGGGGAGGCCCGCGAGCCGCTCGACGTTCAACGTCGCATAATCCTTCGCGAACGGGTTCTTGAACCCGCTCTTCGGGATCCGACGATGAATCGGCATCTGGCCGCCCTCGAAGTTCGCGCGCAGGTTGTACCCGCTGCGCGACTGGGCGCCCTTGGTGCCGCGACCCGAGGTCTTGCCGAGCCCGGATCCCTGACCACGTCCCACGCGGGTGCGCGGCCGGCGCTCACCCTTGCAGGGCTTCAAACTGGAGAGTTCGTTCGCCATCTACGCTCCCTAGGCCTCGACTTCCTCGACGGTCACGAGGTGCAGGACCTTCTTGACCATGCCGCGGACGGCCGGTGTGTTCTCGAGCACCCGGGACTGACCCACCTTGCGGAGGCCGAGACCCTGGACGTTCAGTCGCTGGTTTTCGCTGCACGAGATTGTGCTGTGGTGCAGCGTCACCTTGAGGCGGCCCATGCCGAACCTCCCTAGGCGGTGGGTCCGGCGACGGACGCCGGACGCACGGTGTAGTTCGCGTAAACGCTCTCGAGATCCTTGCCCGTCCGCGTCGCATACTGCTCGGCGGACTCCAACAGATCGAGCGCGGCGAACGTCGCGCGGATCACGTTGTGCGGGTTGGTGGACCGGAGCGACTTCGTGAGCACGTTGTGCACACCGAGGCTCTCCATCACTGCGCGCACGGCCGGACCGGCGATGACGCCGGTACCTGCGTTCGCAGGGCGGAGCACCACATGGCCCGAGCCGAACCGCCCCTCGATGTCGTGGGGAATGGTCCCCATGACGAGCGGCACGGAGCGCATCGACCGGCGGGCCTTCTCGGTGCCCTTCCGGATGGCCTCGGGTACCTCGTTGGCCTTCCCGAACCCGACACCCACCTGGCCATTTCCATCGCCCACCACCACGATGGCGGAGAAGCTGAACCGACGTCCGCCCTTCACGACCTTGGCGACGCGGTTGATGTAGATGACCTTCTCGATGAGGTTGGATTCCTCTTCTTCGCGGCGACGCCTCGCCATCGAGATCCTCCCTGGCACGGGGCTCTCACCCCGGACCTCCGGCTAAGAATTCGGCTTGGATCGGCGGGTGCACGACCCGCCCATCAGAACTGCAGACCGGCCTCACGAGCAGCGTCGGCCAGTGCGGCCACGCGCCCGTGGTACAGGTACCCGTTGCGGTCGAACACGACCTGCGTCACGTTCGCACCTTTCGCGGCCTCGGCCACGGCCGCGCCCACGACCTTGGCTCCGTCGCAGTTCCCACCCGTAGCACCCTCCGGCATCGTGAGCTTGAGGCTCGACGCCGAAGCGAGCGTACGACCCGTGTGATCGTCGATCACCTGGGCGTAGATGTGGTTCACGCTGCGGAACACGCACAGGCGCGGTCGCTCGGGCGTACCGAGGACGACCTTTCGAATGTGCATCTTGCGGCGCTCGCGCGCCTCGTTCTTCGAGTCGAACCTGGACATCGCTGATCTCCGATCCGCTACTTGGCCGACTTACCGGCCTTGAGCCGGATGTATTCGCCGGTGTACCGCACGCCCTTGCCCTTGTACGCGTCGGGCCGACGGTACGACCGGATGTCGGCCGCCACCTGACCCACTTGCTGCTTGTCGATCCCCGTGATGGTGATCGCGCCGGCCTTGTCGACCGCCACCGCGATGCCGGTGGGCACGGGGTACTCGACCGGATGGGAATACCCGAGGCTCAACACCAGGGTCTTGCCACGCAGCTCCGCGCGATAGCCGACGCCGACCACCTCGAGCTTCCTTTCGAAGCCCTGGGTGACACCGACGACCATGTTGCGCACGAGCGCCCGGGCAAGCCCGTGGTTCGCCCGCGCCTGCTTGTGGTCACCCTCGCGGTTCAGCACGACACGCCCCGCTTCGGACTGAAGCTGAACGTAGGCGGGCATCGCCTGCTCGAGCGCACCCTTCGGTCCGCGGACGGAGATCTTACCGCCGCCCACTTGAACCGTCACACCCGTCGGAACGGGTACTGGAAGCTTACCAATTCGAGACATCGGGTTCTCCCGTCACCACACGTGGCAGATGACTTCGCCACCAACGCCGGCCCTACGGGCCTGTGCGTCGGTGAGGACCCCACGGGGGGTGGTGAGGATGGCGATTCCCAGGCCATTGCGGACCCGCGGAACCTCTTCCTTGCCGACGTACACGCGACGGCTGGGACGACTGACGCGACGAATGCCGCGGATCGTACCCTTGTTCGCGTTGTCGTACTTCAGGAACAACTTCAGCGCGCCCTGAGCGCCTTGCGCTTCCTCGACGAAGCCTTCGATGAAGCCTTCGGTGCTCAGGATCTTCGCGATCTCGACCTTCAGGTTCGACCGCGGGAAAACGAGCTGCGCGTGGCCCGCCAGCTGGGCGTTCCGAATCCGCGTCAGCATATCCGCGATGGGATCGGTCATCGACATGGACGAAACTCCGTAGTCCTTGAAGGTCGGCCTAGGCGAACGGCATACCGAGGTGGCGGAGCAGCTCGCGCCCTTCCTCGTCGGTCTTCGCCGTCGTCACGAATGCAATGTTCATCCCGCTGATCTTCGACACCTTGTCGTAGTCGATCTCCGGGAAGATGATCTGCTCGGTGAGACCGAGCGAGTAGTTCCCCCGACCGTCGAACGCCTTCGGGTTCACACCACGGAAGTCCCGGATTCGGGGCACCGCCACGGTGATCAGTCGGTCGAAGAACTCCCACATCCGCGCGCCTCGCAGGGTGACCCGCGCGCCGATCGGCATGTTCTCCCGCAGTTTGAAGTTCGCGATCGACTTCCGGGACCGCGTGATCACGGCCCGTTGCCCGGCGATGAGCGACAACTCTTCGGATGCTGTTTCCAGCAGCTTCGAGTTTTGGATCGCGTCCTTCATCGACAGGTTGATCACGACTTTCTGCAGGCGCGGGACCTGCATGACGTTCTCGTAGGCGAACTGCTCACGGAGCCGAGCGACCACGGTCTCGTCGTACTTCTTGCGCAGACGCGGCTTGTACCCTTCCATGGCCTACTCCTTGTCGAGTGCGGCGCCGGTCTCCCGGTCCACCCGCACCTTCCGGCCGTCGAGCTCGCGATAGGACACCCGCACCCGACGCTTGTCGGTCGCGTTCCACAGCGCGACGTTGGAGATGTCGATCGGCATCTCCTTCTCGACGATGCCGCCGGGGGTGTCGCCAACCGGTCGCCGATGACGGCGCACGCGGCGCACACCTTCGACCACCACCTGGCGTTCGGCCGGAAGGACACGCACGACGCGGCCCACCTTGCCCTTGTCCTTGCCCGTAATGACGACGACTTCGTCGCCACTCTTGATTCGGCACTTGTTGTTGGTCGCAGACATGACGTTCTCCGCCCAGCCGGCCCGGTCCTAAAGGACTTCGGGAGCCAGCGACACGATCTTCATGAACTTTTTGGCACGGAGCTCGCGCGCGACGGGCCCGAAGATTCGGGACCCGACCGGCTCGTTCTCCTTGTTGATAAGAACCGCGCTGTTGTCGTCGAACCGGATGTAGCTCCCATCGCGACGACGGACTTCCTTGCGAGTCCGCACGATCACGGCGCGAGCCACCTGGCCCTTCTTGACCTTCCCGTTCGGCGCAGCGTCCTTGATGGACACCACGATCACGTCACCAACCGTCGCGTACTTCCGCTTCGAGCCGCCGAGCACCTTGATGCATCGGACCTGCTTCGCGCCGGAATTGTCGGCGACATCGAGGACGCTCTCCATCTGGATCATCGGAACCTCCGCACGCGTCGATCGAGCTGCCTACCGGCGCTCGATGACCACCCACCGCTTGGTCTTCGATAGAGGGCGGCTCTCTTGGATCACCACCACGTCATCGACCTTGAACTCGTTGTTCTCGTCGTGCGCGTGATACTTCTTCCGCCGCGTCACGAACTTGTGGTACCGGCGATGCTTCACCGTGCGAACGACCTCGACGGTGACGGTCTTGTCCATCTTGTCGGACACGACACGACCGACGAGCATACGCCGTCCAGTCGTGGTCTGGCCTTCCGTGGTCATCGATACCCTCTGCTGATGCGCTGAATGCATGGCCTGCGCCACACTTGGAATCGGAGTGGGGTCTCCCGGGCGACCCGGGACGCACACTCTCGTCGGCTCGTGCCGGGCACCGCGAGGATGCCCATGGCCTCACCAGCGGTGAGGCCCGCCTACCTACTCCTTGCCCGTCAGCTTGTCAACGATCCCGGAAAGGAATCCACCCTTCTCCGGAGCCGCCGACGCCGCACCACCGCGAGTAACGCCGAACGTCGGCTGATGACGAACGAACAGCGCGTTCTTCGCCATGCCACCTGCGGCCTCGCGCACCCGAGCTTCGGTCCGCAGGCGAGCGATCTCGCGCCGCAGCACGCCGAGCTTCGAGGTGTTCTCGAGCTGGTTCATGCTGTGCTTGAACCGAGCCGCGACCAGATCGCGCTCAGCCTGCAGCACCCGATGGACGAGCTGCTCGTCGCTCATCGCACGCTCCTTCGGGTCGCTCATCACAGCACCTCCACGTCGCGCTTCACGATCCGGGTCTGGATCGAGAGCTTGTGGCTCGCGAGGCGGAGGGCCTCTCGAGCGACCTCCTCATCGACCCCATCGAGCTCGTACAGGATCCGGCCCGGCTTGATCACCGCGACCCAAAGCTCAACGGCGCCCTTTCCGGACCCCATTCGAACTTCGAGCGGCTTCTTCGTGACCGGGCGATCCGGGAACACCCGGATCCATACCTTTCCACCGCGCTTGATGTGACGGGTCATCGCGATACGAGCGGCCTCGATCTGACGGGCGGTGACGCGGCCGCAGGTGGTCGCCTGCAGGCCATAGTCACCGAACGCCAGCTCGGACCCACGGTACGCGGTACCGCGCATCCGGCCCTTTTGGACCTTGCGGTGCTTTACACGCTTCGGGGAAAGCATCGTGAAACTCCTCGCGCGCCGCCGCTCAGGCGGACCGCGCTTCCTCGCCCGGGAGCATCTCTCCCTTGAAAATCCACACCTTCACGCCGATCACGCCGTACGAGGTCTGAGCCTCGGCCAACCCGTAGTCGAGGTTGGCCCGCAGCGTGTGCAGCGGCACCCGACCCTCGCGGTACCACTCGGTCCGAGACATCTCGGCTCCACCGAGCCGCCCTGCGCACATCACCTTGATGCCCTTGGCGCCGGCGCGCCGCGCCTGCGTCATCGCCTTCTTCATCGCGCGCCGGAAGCTGACCCGCTTGACCAGCTGCTGCGCGATGTTCTCGGCGACGAGCACGGCCTCCGTCTCCACCTTGCGCACTTCGATGATGTGGACGAACACCTCGGTGCTCGTCAACCTCTGGAGATCGCTGCGCAGGGTGTCGAGCCCGGTCGACCGCTTACCGAGGATCCCACCCGGCTTCGCCGCGTGGATGAACACCTTGGCCTTGTTAGCGGCGCGCTCGATCAACACGCGCGACACACCAGCGGAATTGAGCTTCTCCTTGACGTACGCCCGGATCCGGAGATCCTCCTCGACGAAGCGACCGTAGTCCTTGTCGGCGTACCACTTGGAGTCCCAGCCGGCGGTGATGCCGACGCGAAATCCGATCGGATGTACCTTCTGTCCCATGAGTACCTACCTGGACGCCAGCTGGACGGTGATGTGGCTGGTCTTCTTGAGGATCTTCCCCGCTCGCCCCTGCGCCCGCGGGCGGAAGCGACGGAGGTTGGGACCCTGGTCGACCAGCACGGACTTGATGTACAGCGTGTCGAGGTCGAGATCCTGCTGATCTCGCCGCGCGGCTTGCTCCGCGTTCGCCACAGCGGACTCGACCAGCTTCCGGATGACCGGCGCGGTCTTGCGCTCCACGAACGACAACATATCGATGGCCTCGGATACGTTCTTCCCGCGAACGAGGTCGGCTACGAGCCGCGCCTTGCGCGCAGACACCCGAACGTACCGGAGGGTGGCAGTACTTTCCATCGCGGACTCCTACTTGACCTTGGCCTTGCGGTCGGCCGCATGGCTGCGGAACGTCCGAGTGGCAGCGAACTCGCCCAGCTTGTGGCCGATCATCTGTTCGGTCACGTAGACGGAGATGAACTGCTTGCCGTTGTGGACAGCGAAAGTCAACCCGATCATCTCGGGGATGACGGTAGACCGACGGCTCCAGGTCTTGATGACCCGGTTGCTGCCGGTGTCGCGTGCAACCCGGACCTTGCGGACCAGATGACCATCGACGAACGGACCCTTCTTCACGGAGCGCGACATGATCGGCCTTCCCTACCTGCAGATCACTTGTTGTAGCGGCGCTTCACGATGAAGCGGGTCGACGCCTTGTTCTCGTCCCGGGTGCGGTAGCCCTTGGTAGGCTTGCCCCACGGCGTGACGGGATGACCGCCCTTCGCCTTGCCTTCGCCACCACCGTGCGGATGGTCGACCGGGTTCATCACCACACCGCGAACGGTGGGGCGACGCCCGAGCCAACGCGCCCGACCGGCCTTTCCGAGCACGACGTTCTCGTGCTCGAGATTGCCGACCTGCCCGATGGTGCCGCGGTTCTTGCCCCACACCTTCCGGACTTCACCAGAGGGAAGCCGAAGGGTGACGTAGTCGCCTTCCTTCGCCATCACCTGTGCGTAACTTCCGGCAGAGCGGCACATCTGACCACCGCGACCGTACTGGAGCTCCACGTTGTGGACGAAGGTGCCGAGCGGGATTGCCGTCAGCTCCATGCAATTGCCGGGTCGGATGTCCGCCGAATTCGACGAGACGACCGGATCACCGACCCGCAGGCCCACAGGATGGAGGATGTACCGCTTCTCGCCGTCCGCGAAGTGGATCAGCGCGATGCGGGCAGTGCGATTCGGATCGTACTCGATCTCCGCCACGACACCTGGGATGTCCCATTTGTCCCGGCGAAAGTCGATCAGCCGATACTTCCGCTTGTGCCCGGCGCCCTGGTGGCGGACGGTGATGCGACCGGTGTTGTTGCGACCGGCCTTCCCCGACAGCGGGGCCAGGAGCGAGCGCTCCGGCTCGGAGCGGGTGACCTCGTCGAACGAGGCCACCGTCATCTGACGGCGGCTCGGGGAGGTCGGCTTGAACTTCTTGACGGCCATGGTCGCCTCTACTCGAACAGGTTGAGCGTCTGACCCTCGGACAGGGTCACGAACGCCTTCTTCCAGTTCTTGCGCTTGCCGTGGAATCGGCCGAAGCGCTTCACCTTGCCCCGGACGACGGCGGTGGTCACCGAGTCGACCTGGACGCCATAGTGCAGCTCGATGGCGTGCTTGATCATCGGCTTGGTCGCGTCGAGCGCGACTTCGAACGCGTACGTGCGATCGGTGCCGAGCAGACTCGTGGTCTTCTCGGTCACCAACGGCCGGACGAGCGTGTCCTTGAGCAACATGGGTTCCTCGCGATCAGTCGGCGCGGAGCCGGTTGGTGACCGCGTCGATCGCAGCCCGGGTCAGGACCACGTTCTTCCGACGCAGCACGTCGTAAACGTTGAGTCCCTCGGGCGGGAGCAGCGTGACGGTGGGCAGGTTGCGCGCGGACTTCTCGAGCGACTCGCTCCGCGGAGCAACCAGCACCATGTCGGTCAGGTTGAAACGATTCATGAACTCGGCGACCTGCCGGGTCTTCGGGGTCTCGAGCTCGAACGCCTCGAGCACCACCAGCGCCTTCTCCTGGACTCGCCGGGACAGCGCGCTGCGAAGTGCGAGCTGCCGCACCTTCTTGTTCAGCTTGAAGGCGTGGCTGCGGGTGATCGGCCCGAAGACCGTACCGCCACCGCGCCAGTGCGGGGCGCGCGTCGAACCCTGACGGGCGCGGCCGGTTCCCTTCTGGCGCCACGGCTTCTTGCCACCGCCCCGCACGTCGGAGCGGCGCTTGCTCTCGTGAGTCCCCGCCCGCGCCTTTGCCCGCTGGTAGCGGACTGCGGCATAGAGAAGGTGGTCCTTCACTTCTGCGCCGAAGATGGCGTCATCGAGGTCGATGTCGCCAGTCTTCTGATGGTTCGTATCGAAAACGTCGAGCTTCATGATCGATGCCCTGATGGGGATTGACCCCTACAAACCGTTCGTCCGATTCGGCGCGCGAAGGGCGTCGCCGCTCGGGGTTCACACTGTCCGTTCGACCGGCACGGGCCACGACCCGCGCATCGATCACCTACAGCTTGATTTCGACGTGCACGCCCGCCGACAGGTCGAGCTTCATCAGCGCGTCCACGGTCGCCTGCGTCGGCTCGAGGATGTCGAGCAGCCGGTGATGCGTGCGCCGCTCGAACTGCTCGCGCGACTTCTTGTCGATGTGCGGGCCCCGCAGGACGGTCCACCGATTGATGGTGGTCGGCAACGGGAATGGGCCGCGTACTTCGACGCCTGTACGCTCGGCGGTGTCGACGATCTCACGGGCGCTCTTGTCGAGCAGCTTGTGGTCGTAGGCCTTCAGACGGATTCGGATCTTGTTGCCGGTGCTCATGTCGTTACTCACTCGATGATCTTGGCGACGACGCCGGCGCCCACGGTTTTTCCACCTTCACGAATCGCGAACCGGAGCTTCTCCTCCATCGCGATCGGCATGATCAGCTCGACCTCGATCGTGACCCGGTCACCCGGCATCACCATCTCCACCCCTTCGGGCAGCTTCACCGAGCCCGTCACGTCGGTCGTCCGGAAGTAGAACTGCGGGCGGTAGCCCGCGAAGAACGGCTTGTGACGGCCACCCTCCGCCTGCTTCAGGACGTACACCTCGGCCGAGAACTTGGTGTGCGGCTTGATCGACTTCGGCTGCGCCAGCACCTGGCCCCGCTCGATGTCTTCGCGCTTCACGCCGCGGAGCAGCGCGCCGATGTTGTCGCCGGCCTGCCCTTCGTCGAGCAGCTTCCGGAACATCTCGACCCCGGTCACCGTCGTGCTCACGGTGTCCTTGATCCCGACGATCTCGATCGTGTCGCCCACGTGCACCTTGCCACGCTCGACGCGACCGGTGGCCACGGTGCCGCGACCGGAGATCGTGAACACGTCCTCCACCGGCATCAGGAACGGCAGCTCGGTCTCCCGAACCGGCGTCGGGATGTACGCGTCGACCGCGTCCATCAGCTTCAGGATCGACGGCTCGCCGATCTCCGACTTGTCACCGTTCAGCGCGAGCAGTGCGGAGCCGCGGATCACCGGGACATCGTCGCCCGGGAACTCGTAGCTCGCCAGGAGCTCGCGGACCTCCATCTCGACGAGATCCAGCAGCTCGGGGTCGTCGAGCTGATCCACCTTGTTCAGGAACACCACGATGCACGGCACCTGCACCTGGCGCGCCAGGAGCACGTGCTCCCGCGTCTGCGGCATCGGGCCGTCGGCCGCCGACACCACCAGGATCGCGCCGTCCATCTGCGCGGCGCCGGTGATCATGTTCTTGATGTAGTCCGCGTGGCCGGGACAATCGACGTGCGCGTAGTGACGGTTGGGCGTCTCGTACTCGACGTGCGACGTGTTGATCGTGATCCCGCGCGCCTTCTCTTCCGGCGCCTTGTCGATCTGGTCGTACGCCAGGAACTTCGCGCCGCCGCGTTCAGACAGCACCTTCGTGATCGCCGCCGTCAGCGTCGTCTTCCCGTGGTCCACGTGGCCGATCGTCCCGATGTTCACGTGGGGCTTGTTGCGCTCGAACTTTTCCTTGGCCATCCCAGACTCCTTGTCCCTCAGGCTCGACGATCGGACGCCGTCAAGCGTGGCCCGGCCATCACCGGAGCGAGGTTTCCGAAGTTCGTTCGCCGGACCTTTCTACGACGCACGCAGCGAGCTGCATGGGCGATGTAGGTGGTTCCCGCCGAGCCCTTCTTCCTCGCGCGATTCGCGCGAGGAAACAACGCGCCCCTTTAGCCGTTCGGGGTCGCAGGCGCCAGTACGAGGGCCGCACCAGCTGAAAATCGGCCCAATGTCCCGGGCCTCACAACGCGCGCCCGCTCGACTGGCGATCGCCGAAGCGATCGTGGCTCCCAGTCGAGCCGACGCCCACTACCAGCGGTAGTGCGCGAATGCCTTGTTGGCTTCCGCCATCCGGTGCACGTCTTCCTTCTTCTTGATGGCGCCACCACGTGCGTGACTGGCCTCGATCAGCTCGTTCGCGAGCTTCTCTTCCATCGACTTTCCAGCCCGCTTCCGCGCGTGCTCGATGAGCCAGCGGAGCGCCAGCGCCTGCTGGCGCTCGGGCCGAACTTCGACCGGCACCTGGTACGTCGAACCGCCGACGCGCCGCGACTTGACCTCGACCATCGGCTTGGCGTTGTCGACGGCCCGGCGGAACACCAGCACAGGGTCTTCGCGGGTGCGGTTGTTGATCACATCGAACGATCCGTACACGATCTTCTCGGCCACGTGCTTCTTGCCCTGGGTCATGACAACGTTCATGAACCGGGTGATCAGCACGTCGCCGAACTTCGGGTCAGGCAGGATCCGGCGCTTGGCTACCACGCGACGACGAGGCATCTCCGCTCCCCTACTTCTTCGGCCGCTTGGTGCCGTACTTGGACCGACCCTGCTTCCGATCATTGACGCCGTGCGCGTCGAGCGGGCCGCGAATGATGTGATACCGAACGCCCGGGAGGTCCTTCACGCGACCGCCGCGGATCAGCACCGAGTTGTGCTCCTGCAGGTTGTGCCCCTCACCCGGGATGTAGGAGATGACCTCCATGCCGTTGGTGAGGCGAACCCGCGCGACCTTCCGGAGGGCCGAGTTCGGCTTCTTCGGCGTCGTCGCGTAGACCCGGGTGCAAACGCCGCGCTTCTGCGGGCTGCCGCGGAGCGCGGGGGCCGTGGACTTCCGCTTCGGCTTCTGCCGGCCCTTCCGGATCAGCTGATTGATCGTCGGCATCGCTGTCTCTTCTCCGAACGCGGCGGCACTGGGTGCCGCCGTTTGACAGTTCATGGACCGGGCAACTCGTGGGCCACCCGGCGAGGTGGTGCGCTTATGGGGGCGCGACGCCGTTGTCAAGCGTCTCGCCCCCCGCGATCGGGGTGCTACTTCGCGAGCGTGGCGTCCGCGAGTTGAGCTTCCGACTCGTCCCGGAACGACATGCCCAGCTTTTGGTACGCGGCGAAGCCGGTTCCAGCGGGGATGAGCCGTCCCATGATCACGTTCTCCTTGCAGCCCCGCAGCTGGTCCACCGAGCCCTTGATCGCGGCCTCGGTGAGGACGCGCGTGGTCTCCTGGAACGAAGCGGCGGACAGGAACGAGTCGGTCGACAGGGACGCCTTCGTGATGCCGAGCAGCAAGGACTCGGCCCGCGACGCGATACCGCCCATCGCGATGACCTGGCGGTTGACCTGGTCGAAGCGATGCTTTTCCACGACCTCGTCGACGAGGAAGTCGGTGTCGCCGACCTCCCGGATCTTCACCCGCCGCAGCATCTGCCGGACGATCACTTCGATGTGCTTGTCGTTGATCTTCACGCCCTGGAGTCGGTAGACCTCCTGGACCTCGTCCACGAGGTAGCGCGCCAGCGCGGCCTCACCCTTGATCTTCAGGATGTCGTGAGGGTTGGCAGCACCGTCCATCAGGGCTTCACCAGCGCGGACGTAGTCGCCCTCGTTCACGGTGATGTTCTTCCCCTTCGGGATCATGTACTCCTGGGCTTCGCCGCCTTCGCTGGTAACGATGATGCGGCGCTTGCCCTTCGTGTCCTTCCCGAACGACACCGATCCGTCGATCTCGGTGATGATCGCGACTTCCTTGGGCTTCCGAGCCTCGAACAGCTCGGCGACCCGCGGCAGACCGCCGGTGATGTCCTTGGTCTTCACGGTCTCACGCGGGATCCGCGCCAGCACGTCACCGACTTCGATCGGCGACCCGTCCTCGACCATTATGTACGCGCCAACCGGCAAGAAGTACCGGGCGAGGACCTTCCCACCTTCGTCCCGGCACACGATCCGGGGCTTGAGGTCGGACTCCTTGAAGTCGGTCACGACCATCCGGGACAAGCCCGTCACGTCGTGCTCGATCTTCGTGGAGCGATCCTCCACCAAGTCCTCGAACTTCGCGAAGCCCTTGGTGTTGCCGAGGATCGGCAGGTTGAACGGGTCCCACTGGGCGATCCGCATCTTCGCGGCCACCTTCTGGCCGTCGCGGACCAGCAGCTCGGCGCCGTACGGCACGGCGTACCGCTCGCGCTCGCGACCCTTGGCGTCGACCACCGCGATCTCGCCGTTCCGCGAGGTGGCGATCGTGCGCTTCTCACGGTCCGACGCCGTGAGCAGGGTGTCACCGTACTTGATGATGCCGCTCGTGCGGAGTTCGAGGTAGCTCTGCGCGACGCCCGACGACGACACGCCACCGATGTGGAACGTGCGCATCGTGAGCTGCGTTCCGGGCTCGCCGATCGACTGTGCGGCGATCACGCCGACCGCTTCGCCGATGTTCACGATCCGGCCCCGAGCGAGGTCGCGGCCGTAACACGCCGCGCATACGCCCCACCGCATCTCGCAGGTGATGACGCTGCGGATCCGCACGCGCTCGACGCCCGCCTGAACGACACGCTCGATCGCGCGCTCGTCCAGCAGGTCTCCCCGCGCGCACAGGACCTCGTCGCTGTACGGGTCGAGGATGTTCTCTGCCGCCACCCGGCCGAGTACCCGCTCACCCAGGTGCTCGATGACCTCACCGCCCTCGATCAACGAGGTGACCTCGAGACCCTCGTGGGTCCCGCAGTCGGTCGCGGTGATGATCATGTCCTGCACCACGTCGACCAAGCGACGGGTGAGGTACCCCGAGTTCGCGGTCTTGAGGGCGGTGTCGGCCAGGCCCTTCCGCGCTCCGTGGGTGGAGATGAAGTACTGGAGGACCGTCAGACCCTCGCGGAAGTTCGCGGTGATCGGCTGCTCGATGATCTCGCCCGACGGACGGGCCATCAGCCCGCGCATACCGGCGAGCTGGCGGACCTGCGTGGCAGAGCCGCGCGCGCCGGAGTCGACCATCATGAACACGGAGTTGAACGACGGCTGGGTCGACTTCGTCTCCCCGTCGGCCGACACAACGTCCTCCACGCTGATGCCCTTGATCAGCGCGTCGGAGATGTCTGCCGTCACCTTCGTCCAAATGTCGACGACCTTGTTGTACTTCTCGCGCGGGGTGATCAGCCCTTCCTGGTACTGCGTCTCGGTCTCTCGGACCTGCGACACGGCTTCCGCCAGGATCTTGGGCTTGACCTCCGGGATGACCATATCGTTCATGCAGATCGAGATGCCGGCTTCCGCCGCCATCCGGAACCCGAGGCTCATCAAGCCGTCGGCGAACAACACGGTCTTCTTCGGACCCGCGATGCGGTAGCACCGATCGATGAGCTCACCGAGCGCCTTCTTCGACATCGGGCGGTCGACGAGGTTGAACGGCAGCTCCGACGGCACGATCTCGTAGAACAGCACCCGACCAACGGTGGTCTCGACGATCTCGCCCTTCGCTTCGACGACGTTCGCGACGTTGTCGGTGGTCCACACCGGCAGCTTGTTCTCGAACCCGAAGAAGCCTGCGGGCGCGATGATCAGGGTCAGCGTGTCCTTGAACTCCGCGCGGAGCTCCTTGAGCACGTCGCGGAGCTGCTGCAGGCGGTACGCCACGTTGAACCGACCATCGATCTTCGGGGCGCCCTTCGCGTCGAGCTCGACGATCGGGTTGAGCACTGCGACGGTCCGGCTCGCCCCGCGGATCTCCGGGAGCTCGTACGTCCAGATCCGGATGCCCGCCGTCGTCATTTCTCGAGCGGACTGAATCGTGCCGCCCGACGACACGGCGGCGAACCCGTCGGTCTCCGAGCCGTGGTGGCCACAGAGGAACGACAGAACGTCAGCGCCGTACTGCTTCGGGTCGCCGATACCGAAGGTGCGCCCCTTGTAGGACGCGGCCTTGCCGGTCGGCGGATCCAGCCGCGCCAGGTCGACGATCACCGCGGTCTCGTCGTTCACCGACGAGGCCATCTCGATCTTCCTGCCCTGCTGCGCGAGCACGGCGACGCCGTTCCCGCCCAGGGCCGCGAACTCCCCGAGTTGGATCGGCGCGCCGCCGTCGACGAAACGGTCGACGTGACCACGGTGGAGGTGCCACACCTCGCCGTGGCCGGCGACGTCCACCCCGACGACGAGATGTGCGTCGAGCAGGTTGTCGGTCAGGTGCTCGACCAGCCGGTGCTCGAGCGGACGCGACGGCATCCGCACCTTCACCCGCGCGTGCAGGTCGACTTCGTCGGCGTCGTACGCGACGAGGACTTCCCCCGGGCTTCCGAAGATTCGGCCTTCACCCTTGGAGAACTTGCGCTCACGCGTCATGTAGTACGCGCCGAGCACGACGTCCTGGTTCGGCTGGATGATCGGCTTGCCGTTCGCGGGGCTCAGGATGTTGTTGGTCGACATCATGAGCACGCGGGCTTCGATCTGCGCCTCGATCGAGAGCGGCACGTGGACTGCCATCTGGTCGCCGTCGAAGTCGGCGTTGAACGCCGTGCAGACCAGCGGATGCAGCTGGATCGCCCGCCCTTCGATCAAGATGGGCTCGAACGCCTGAATCCCGAGGCGGTGCAGGGTGGGCGCCCGGTTCAACATGACCGGGTGCTCCTTGATCACCTCCTCGAGGATGTCCCAAACTTCCTCGCGCTCCTTCTCCACCATCTTCTTCGCGGCCTTGATGGTGGTGACGAACCCGCGCTCTTCGAGCTTGTTGTAGATGAACGGCTTGAACAGCTCGAGCGCCATCTTCTTGGGCAGACCACACTGGTGCAGCCTGAGCTCCGGTCCGACGACGATGACCGACCGGCCGGAGTAGTCCACCCGCTTTCCGAGCAAGTTCTGCCGGAACCGGCCCTGCTTGCCCTTCAGCATGTCGGACAGCGACCGGAGGGGGCGCTTGTTCGGCCCGGTGAACACCTTGCCGCGGCGCCCGTTGTCGAACAGGGCGTCGACCGCCTCCTGGAGCATCCGCCGCTCGTTGCGGATGATGATCTCGGGAGCGTTGAGGTCCTGCAGCCGCTTCAGCCGGTTGTTCCGGTTGATCACTCGGCGGTAGAGGTCGTTGAGGTCCGACGTCGCGAACCGGCCACCATCGAGGGGCACCAGCGGACGGAGGTCGGGCGGGAGCACGGGCAGCACCTCGAGCATCATGTGCTCGGGCTGGTTCCCCGAATCCCGGAACGCCTCGACGATCTTCAGCCGCTTCGCGTACCGCCGGCGCTGCGCCGCGGACGAAGTCTCCTTCATCTCGGTGCGGAGCTGATCGGCCAGCGCGACCACGTCGAGCTCGGCGAGCAGATCGCGCACGACCTCGCCCCCCATCCCGACTTCGAACGATCCGTACCCGAAGGTCTGGATCATCTCCTGGTAGTCCTCTTCGGACAGGATGGCGCCGCGCTCGAGCGTGGTGTCACCCGGATCGGTGACGATGTAGCTCTCGCAGTACAGCACCTTCTCGAGGTCCTTCAGCGAGATGTCGAGCAGGTTCCCGATCCGGCTCGGGAGGCTCTTCAAGAACCAGATGTGCGCGACCGGGGTCGCCAGGTCGATGTGCCCCATCCGCTCGCGGCGAACACGAGCCTGGATGACCTCCACGCCGCACTTCTCGCAGGTGATCCCGCGGTACTTCATGCGCTTGTACTTCCCGCACAAGCACTCGTAGTCCTTCACGGGCCCGAAGATGCGGGCGCAGAACAGACCGTCACGCTCCGGCTTGAACGTCCGGTAGTTGATGGTCTCCGGCTTCTTGACCTCTCCATGCGACCAGCTGCGGATCTTCTCGGGCGAAGCCAGCGAGATCCGAACAGCCACGTAGTTCAGGGGGTTCTTCGGCTTCTCGTAGAGGTTGTAGATCTCGCGCATCAGGCGATCTCCGGGAAGCAGGGGACGAACGAAGGGAAAAAGGGGAAACGGGGGCCGACCTCGGCTACTGGCGCAGGACTTCCTTGTCCTCGATCAACTCGACATCGAGGGCCAGGGCCTGCATCTCCTTCACGAGGACGTTGAACGACTCGGGCAACCCGGCCTCGAGCACGTTCTCGCCCTTCACGATCGACTCGTACATCCGCGTGCGGCCGGCGACGTCGTCCGACTTCACGGTGAGGAACTCCTGCAGACCATACGCGGCGCCGTACGCCTCCATGGCCCACACCTCCATCTCGCCCAGCCGCTGGCCGCCGAACTGCGCCTTCCCACCCAGCGGCTGCTGGGTGACCAGGCTGTACGGGCCGATGGACCGCGCGTGAATCTTGTCGTCGACGAGATGGTGGAGCTTCAGCATGTACATCACGCCGACCGTGATGCGCTGGTGGAACGCCTCACCGGTCCGACCGTCGAACACCATCGACTGCCCGTCGCGATTGAACCCGGCCAGCTCGAGCGCGTCCCGGATCTCGGTCTCGTTCGCGCCCGAGAACACCGGAGTGCCGATGGTCACGCCCAGGCGGTACTTGTCCGCGAACTTGTCCAGGTCGTCGTCGGAGCACTCGTTCACGAACGCGACGACTTCTTTGTTCGTCGCGAACACCCGAGTCAGGTAGGCCCGGAGTTCCTTGCGTTCGTGCCGGTCGGCGATCTCGCCGATCATCCGGCCGAGGCCCTTCGCGGCCCACCCGAGGTGGGTCTCGAGGATCTGGCCGACGTTCATCCGCGACGGCACGCCGAGCGGGTTCAGCACGAGGTCGACGCTGGTCCCGTCTTCGAGGAACGGCATGTCTTCGACCGGCAGGATCTTGGAGATGACGCCCTTGTTCCCGTGGCGGCCGGCCATCTTGTCGCCGACCGACAGCTTCCGCTTGATCGCGACGTACACCTTCACCAGCTTGATGACGCCCGGCGGGAGGTCGTCGCCCTTCTTGAGGCGCTCGACCTTCGCCGCGTAGCGCTGGTGAACCTCGTCGATCTTGGCGCGGATCTGGTCGGTGATCCGCCAGACCTCGTCCTCGACCGACCGCTCGTCGACCCCGATGCGGTCGTACAGCTCGACCGACAACTTGCGGAGGTTCTCGTAGGTGTACTTCTCACCCGCCGCGATCATCTCACGCCGGCTGTGCGGATCGACGACCGGCACGGTCGCCGAGTGCCCCTTCAACACCCGCGCCAACTGCCTGAGCGCGGAATCCTTGATCGTACGGACCTTCTCGTCCCGGTCCCGCTCGATCCGGCGCACCGCCTGGTGCTCGATCTCGAGCGCGCGCTGATCCTTCTCCACCCCTTCGCGGGCGAACACCTGGGCGCCGATCACCGTGCCCTCGACCCCCGGTGGGACCCGCAGGGACGTGTCACGGACATCACCGGCCTTCTCGCCGAAGATCGCCCGGAGCAATTTCTCTTCGGGGGAGAGCTGCGTCTCACCCTTGGGCGTGATCTTCCCCACCAGGATGTCGCTCGGCCGGACCTCGGCGCCGATCCGAACGATCCCGGAGTCGTCGAGGTCCTTCAGGGCCTCGTCGCCGACGTTCGGAATGTCGCGGGTGATCTCTTCCTTGCCGAGCTTCGTGTCGCGCGCGGCGACCTCGAACTCTTCGATGTGGATGGTCGTGTACAGGTCCTCGCGGACGAGCCGCTCGGAGATGAGGATCGAGTCCTCGAAGTTGTACCCACCCCACGGCATGAACGCGACCACCACGTTCTGACCGAGCGCCAGCTCACCGCGATCGGTCGCGGGGCCGTCGGCGATAACGTCGCCGCCGTGCACGGTGTCACCCGGCCGGACCACCGGCTTCTGGTTGATACAGGTGTTCTGGTTCGACCTCATGAACTTCGTGAGGTTGTAGATGTCGACGTCGGCCCCGATCTCGTCGTCGGCGCCCTCCTCCGTCTTCACCACGATCCGCGACGCGTCGACGGTCTCCACGATCCCGGACCGCTTCGCCGTGACCGTGACGCCCGAGTCGCGGGCGACCACCCGCTCGATGCCGGTGCCCACCAGCGGCGCCTCGGTCCGGATCACTGGGACCGCCTGGCGCTGCATGTTCGAGCCCATCAGCGCGCGGTTCGCGTCGTCGTTCTCGAGGAACGGGACGAGCGAGGCCGCGACCGACACCAGCTGGTTGCTGGCGACGTCCATCAGGGTCACGTCCTTCGGGTCTGCGAGCACGAAGTCGTCGCCGCGACGCGCCGGGATCAGATCCTCGGTGAACCGACCGGTCTCGTCGATCGGCACCGACGCCTGCGCGATCGTGTGCTTCTTGCCATCGACTTCCTGATCCTCGTCCATGGCGTCCATGAACGTGATCTCGGTGCTGACGGCGCCGTCTTTCACCCGGCGGTACGGGGTCTCGATGAACCCGAACTCGTTGACCTGGGCGTAGGTCGACAACGACGCGATGAGGCCGATGTTCGGGCCTTCCGGCGTCTCGATCGGGCAGATGCGACCGTAGTGGGTCGGGTGGACGTCACGCACGTCGAACCCAGCCCGCTCACGGGTCAACCCTCCGGGCCCGAGGGCCGACAGACGACGCTTGTGCGTGATCTCGGACAGCGGGTTCGTCTGGTCCATGAACTGCGACAGCTGGCTCGAGCCGAAGAACTCCTTGATCACCGCCGACACCGGCTTGCTGTTGATCAGCTCGTTCGGCATCAGGGCTTCGACTTCCTGGAGCGACATCCGCTCCTTGATCGCCTTCCCCATGCGGTCGAGGCCGACCCGGTACTGGTTCTCCAGCAGCTCGCCCACCGCGCGGACGCGGCGATTCCCGAGGTGGTCGATGTCGTCCACCTGGCCCTTGTTGTTCTTCAGGTCGATCAGGTACTTCACGACCTGCAGGATGTCTTCGCGGGTCAGCGTGGTCTGCTCGAGCGAGACATCGAGCCCGAGCTTGTGGTTCAGCTTGTGCCGACCCACCTTCGACAGGTCGTACCGCTCGGAATTGAAGAACAGGTTCTCGAAGTTCTGGATCGCGGTGTCCCACGTCGGCGGGTCACCCGACCGGAGGCGGCGATAGATCTCGATGATCGCCTCCTCCATGCTCTCGATCTTGTCGACGAGCAGGGTGTCGCGGAGGAACGAGCCGACCAGCAACCCGTCGATGAACAACACGTGGAAGTCGGTGATGCCGGCGGCGAGCACCTTCGACACGTTCTCGGTCGTGAGCTCTTCGTTGCACTCGACGATGATCTTGCCGGTGGCCGTGTCGACGATGTCGAACGCGGACACCTTCCCGATCAGGTCCTCTTCGCGGATCGGCACCACGCCAACTTCCACGGTGCGCTCGCGCCCGTCCACGATCCGCATCTCGTCGCGGAGCATGTCGAACTTCCGCATCTTGCGAAGGATCTGCTTGAGGAACTTCTTGTCCTTCTTACAGACCACGCTCCCGTCGGGCGCGACCACGTCCATCGACGCCTTCTGCTGGAACAGGAGGTCGGACGTGGTCTCCTTCGCCCAACCCTCGTCGGTGCGGAACACCCGCTCGGACTCGTAGAAGTAGTTGAGCAGGTACTCGGTGTCGAAGCCGAGCGCGCGCAGGAGCACGGTCGCGGGGAGCTTCCGCCGGCGGTCGATCCGGACGTACAGGATGTCCTTCGTGTCGAACTCGAAGTCGATCCACGAGCCCTGGTTCGGGATGATCCGGGCGCTGAAGATCTCCTTCTGCCCGCCGGTCTTGCTGCGACTGGAGTCGAAGAAGATGCCGGGGCTACGGTGGAGCTGCGACACCACGACGCGCTCGGTGCCGTTGATGATGAAGGTCCCGTTCTCGGTCATCAGCGGGATCTCGCCGAAGTAGACCGGTTGCTCCTTGATGTTGGCAACCTTACGGGTGCCGGTCTCGCTGTCCACGTCCCACACGACCAGGCGCACCGTCACCTTGATTGGCGCAGAGAACGTCATGCCGCGCTCGCGGCACTCGTCCACGTCGTACTTGGCGGGCTCGAGCTCGAAGCTCACGAACTGCAGCGACGCGCGGCCGCCGAAGTCCTCGATCGGGAACACACGCTTGAACACGGCCTGCAGACCGACATCCTTTCGGTCTTCCGGCTGCTTCTCGGGCTGAAGGAACAAGTCGTACGAGCGCTTCTGGATCTCGATGAGGTTGCTGACCTCGATGACCGTCGGGATCTTGGAGTAGGTCCGGCGGTACCGGTAGTTGTTCGCCAACAGCCTGGACATCGGGGGACTCCGTTCGCGGGATATTCGGCGGCTCGGGGAACCGCGACTGCAGCCCGGTCAACCCGGACTGCGTCGAACTCGGACTCTCGCGGGGGCCTGAGAGGGATCGACGTCGGGGGTCGGACCCGCGTCGTGGGTAGAAGGTAGCTCGGCGGGGTGTGATCCCCGGCGAGCGGAAACGGCCGAACGCCCCGCGGTCCTAGGTGGACTCGGCGGAGCGTGCGGCGGCCACCGGAGTGGCGGGCTCGCTGGGGCGGCCCGAAGGCCGTCCAGCGAGCGTTCGACTACTTGACTTCGACGGTGGCGCCGACTTCCTCGAGCTTCTTCTTGGCGTTGGCGGAGTCTTCCTTGTTGGAAGCCTCCTTCACCTTGCCCGGGAGCGCCTCGACCAGGGCCTTCGCCTCCTTCAGGCCGAGGCTGGTCAGCTCGCGCACGACCTTGATGACGTTGATCTTCGCGGTCTCGGGGAAACCGGTCAGGATCACGTCGAACTCGGTCTTCTCTTCGGCTGCGGCCGCCGGGGCGGCGGCGGCGGCCACCGCGCCCATCATGACCGGAGCCGACGCCTTGACGCCGAGCTCGTTCTCGAGGGTCTCGATGAGGCCCTTGACCTCGGAGAGCTTGAGGTTCTTGATGTAGTCGACGACTTCGGACTGGGTCATTTCGTTCTCCAGTGCTCCGGGCGATCCCCGGGGCGCGAACTCGACGGGCTCACGCCCGCCGCGGAATGGTTTCGATTGACGGCGGAGATCCGCCTACCAGTGGATTCGGCGGGGTTGGAGCCCTGCCGAACGGACGAACAAGGGACGAGCAGAGCCTCAGCCCTGGGAATCTTTCTCGAGCTTCGACGCGTAGTTCTGCAGGAGGTACAGCAGATCGCGCGGCGCCGCCTGAAGGGCAGACAGGAGAAGCCGGGGGCCTTCCTGAATGGTCGCGAGGAGCCTGGACTGCAGCTCTTCCTTGCTCGGAAGGTCCGCGACCATCTCGACGCCCTTCTTGTCGAGGATGTCGCCGTCGAAGAAGCCCGCTCGAACGACGATCTTGTCGTTCTCCTTGGCGACTTGACGGACGAGCTTCGCGGTCGAAACCGGATCCTCGTTGGCGATCAGCACACCGATATTGCCGCGGAAATGGTCGCCGAGGCCTTCCTTGCCGGAGCCCTCGAGCGCACGCACCGCCAGCGTGTTCTTCACGACCTGGAAGAACACGTTCCCCTTCTCGCACCCACGCCGGAGCGAGTCCATCTGCGCCACGGTCGAGCCCTTGAAGTCCGCGAGGACGACGAGCGGGGCCGCGGCGAATCGCCGATGGAGATTCTGGACTTCGACAGCCTTTTCTTCGCGATTCATCGCCTCACCTCATCTCGGTCACGACGCGCACGACCTCGAGCGGATCGATGCGGACGCCGGGACCCATGGTGGTGGAGAGCGCCACGCTCTTGACGTAGATGCCCTTCGCGGACGACGGCTTGAGCCGCATGATCTGCTGGGCCATCGCCATCAGGTTGTCCCTGAGCTGGTTCGGCTCCATTGAAGCCTTGCCGATGGACACGTGGACGATGCCGGCCTTGTCGACCTTGAAGTCGATTCGACCGCCCTTGACCTCGCGAACCGCCTGCGCGACCTGCTCGGGCCCGACGACCGACCCGGTCTTCGGGTTGGGCATCAGGCCGCGCGGACCGAGCACACGGCCCAGCCGACCGACCTTGGCCATCAGGTTGCGGACGGCGATGGCCTTGTCGAAGTCGACGAAGCCGTCGTTGACCTTGTTGATGAGCTCGTCGCCGCCGACCACGTCTGCGCCCGCCTCGAGCGCGTCACGGGCGGCTTCGCCGTCCGCGAACACGAGGACTCGAACGGTCTTGCCGCTCCCATGCGGAAGTGACAGGGCCCCTCGGACCATGTGATCGGGCTGCTTCGGGTCGACGCCGAGGCGGAAGGCCACGTCGACGGACTCGTCGAACTTGGCCTTGGCGGTCTGCTTCAGCAGACCCACCGCGTCGTCGATCGTGTACCTCGTCCCATCACTGATGAGTTCGCGCGCTGCGCGATATCGTTTACCATGCGCCACTCGTTCATCTCCTTGGCCGTGTACCAGGGGTCACGGCACGCGTGGTCGGGGTGATCGGGCAGGCAGCTCACCCTCCCCCGGATCCGACGCAACGACGCCGAAGCGTCAGTGATCCGACCGACGGTGGCACGTCGATCGGTTTCCGCTCAGACGACCTCGATGCCGGCCGAGCGGGCTGTTCCGACGACCTGGGCGATTGCTGCCTCCAGGGTCGTACAGTTCAAATCAGGAAGCTTCGTCTTGGCGATCTCCGCGACCTGCGTCCCGGTGACCTTTCCGACCTTGTTCCGGTTCGGCTGGCCCGACCCCTTCTCGATCTTGGCTGCCTTGAACAGCAGGATCGCCACCGGGGGGGTCTTGGTCACGAACGTGAACGAGCGGTCGGTGTAGACGGTGATCACGACCGGGATGATCAGGCCTTCACCTGCCATCGCCTTGGTCGCGTTGTTGAACTCGTCGCAGAACTGCTTGATGTTCACGCCGGCCTGGCCGAGCGCCGGACCCACCGGGGGGGCGGGCCGCGCCTGGCCGGCGGGGATCTGCAGCTTGATCTGAGACTGGACCTTCTTCGCCATGACGAACTCCGAGGACGGCTCTCACCGAAAGGTGAGCGGGCCGATCAAGAAAGCTTCTCGACCTGGTGGAACGACAGCTCGGTCGGGACGGGCCGGCCGAACATGTTGATGACGACACGCAGCTTCCCGCGCGCCTCGTTGACCTCTTCGACCACGCCGCGCATCGACGCGTAGTGGCCCTCGGTGAGGCGAACCTCTTCGCCCACCTCGAAGTCCATGACCGGCTTGACCTCTTCCTCCTCGGCGAGCATCGAGGTGATTCGGGCGACCTCGGACTCCGGTACCGGGGGCGGGTTCCGTGTGCCGCCCACGAACCCGGTCACCTTCGGCGTGTTCTTCACGAGATGCCAGGTCTCGTTGTCCAGCTCCATCTCGACCAGCATGTACCCGGGGTAGAAGCGCCGGGTCACCTTGCGCTTGGACTTCGGATCGATCACGGTCTCCGACGGCACCAGCACCCGCCCGAACCGCGGGCGCAGACCATGCTGATCGATCCGCTGGTTCAAAGCCTGCATGGCCTTGTCTTCGGACCCGGACAACGTGTGGACGGCGTACCACCGCATCGACATCTCGAACAGCTCCCTCGGGTCGCGCAGCCGCGGCCTACTGATTCTGGAACAGGACCAGGTCGGCCAGGTTCTTCCAGGTGAAGTCGAACACCGCGATCAGGCCGGCGACGAACAGGGACGTAGCGACCACGGTCGTGGCAGCCCGAACGGACTCGTCGCGGGACGGCCAAGTGACCCGCAGCATCTCCCCCACCACCTCGCCCGTGTAGGTCAGCGCCGCGCGGCTCCGGAGGAGCACCGCGAACGTGATCCCGCCGACCAACACGGACAGCCCGGTGCTGGTGTGCACGAACCCGAACCACCGGTTGTCGGGATAGGCGAACTGCGCCAACGCGGAGACCGCGCCGGCCTGTACGGTCGCGCCGGCCAGGATCGCACCGATCACGAACACGAGTAGCACATAGCGTTGCTTGGACACGACCAGCCCTCGTTCGCTCGGGGAGCACGCTCTCCGTGCGATAGCAAGCGACGTGCCAACTAGCCCAGTCCCGTGAGGGACGCAACCAGAATCCGACCGTTCCCTCGGGACTCCCGAGTTCCCTGTGTCGGTAGCAGGCCTACATCGCCAGGTTTCCCGAGTCGAGAACTCGGGACTATTTCGCGTCGGCACAAGCCGACGACGTCTCGCCGCGACCCTCCGGTCGAAACGAAACCGGCGGGGTGAGCCCGCCGGTCGATTTCGGCAGAGTGGAGTTCGAGGACCGACCCACTCTGCGCACCCATCGAGGATGGTCAAGCCCAGCGTTCGCCGAGCCCCGCCTCGTTACTTGATGATCTTGGCGACGACGCCGGCGCCCACGGTCTTGCCGCCCTCACGGATCGCGAACCGGAGCTTCTCCTCCATCGCGATCGGCATGATCAGCTCGACCTCGATCGTGACCCGGTCGCCCGGCATCACCATCTCCACCCCTTCGGGCAGCTTCACCGAGCCCGTCACGTCGGTCGTCCGGAAGTAGAACTGCGGACGGTAGCCCGCGAAGAACGGCTTGTGACGGCCACCCTCCGCCTGCTTCAGGACGTACACCTCGGCCGAGAACTGCGTGTGCGGCTTGATCGACTTCGGCTGCGCCAGCACCTGGCCCCGCTCGATGTCTTCGCGCTTCACGCCGCGGAGCAGCGCGCCGATGTTGTCGCCGGCCTGCCCTTCGTCGAGCAGCTTCCGGAACATCTCGACCCCGGTCACCGTCGTGCTCACGGTGTCCTTGATCCCGACGATCTCGATCGTGTCGCCCACGTGCACCTTGCCACGCTCGACGCGACCGGTGGCCACGGTGCCGCGACCGGAGATCGTGAACACGTCCTCCACCGGCATCAGGAACGGCAGCTCGGTCTCCCGAACCGGCGTCGGGATGTACGCGTCGACCGCGTCCATCAGCTTCAGGATCGACGGCTCGCCGATCTCCGACTTGTCACCGTTCAGCGCGAGCAGTGCGGAGCCGCGGATCACCGGGACATCGTCGCCCGGGAACTCGTAGCTCGCCAGGAGCTCGCGGACCTCCATCTCGACGAGATCCAGCAGCTCGGGGTCGTCGAGCTGATCCACCTTGTTCAGGAACACCACGATGCACGGCACCTGCACCTGGCGCGCCAGGAGCACGTGCTCCCGCGTCTGCGGCATCGGGCCGTCGGCCGCCGACACCACCAGGATCGCGCCGTCCATCTGCGCGGCGCCGGTGATCATGTTCTTGATGTAGTCCGCGTGGCCGGGACAATCGACGTGCGCGTAGTGACGGTTGGGCGTCTCGTACTCGACGTGCGACGTGTTGATCGTGATCCCGCGCGCCTTCTCTTCCGGCGCCTTGTCGATCTGGTCGTACGCCAGGAACTTCGCGCCGCCGCGCTCGGACAGCACCTTGGTGATCGCCGCCGTCAGCGTCGTCTTCCCATGGTCCACGTGGCCGATCGTCCCGATGTTCACGTGGGGCTTGTTGCGCTCGAACTTTTCCTTGGCCATGTGCGACGTCTCCGACGGTGTCCGGGATCAACCGGAGGGCGTGAGTCTTGTAGTGACCCGTCCGATCGGAGCGGCGGACCGCGTTCGACCGGACGGCGTGGGCTGCCGCGGTCCTGGCGCTCGGCGGACGCTTGCCCGCCGCCACGAGGCGGGACGGCCTGAACGCGGTTTGGAAAGGGGGGGTGGAGCCCATGACCGGACTTGAACCGGTGACCTCGTCCTTACCAAGGACGTGCTCTGCCAACTGAGCTACATGGGCATCCTTCCGGCTCTTCAGCCGGACTGCCTGCAGGATCTTGCCTGCAGAAGGTCGGTACGAGCCCCGCTTCTCGGGGTTCGACGACCGAAGACTTCGGCGCTGGAGCGGGAAACGGGACTCGAACCCGCGACCCTCAGCTTGGAAGGCTGATGCTCTACCAACTGAGCTATTCCCGCAGCTGCGCGCGACATAGAAGTGGGGGGAGCTGGATTCGAACCAACGAAGGCTGACGCCGACGGGTTTACAGCCCGTTCCCTTTGGCCACTCGGGCATCCCCCCAGAAGTACTGCGATTGTGATTCAGAGAGCGTGGCCCGGAGGCCGTGAGTCTCGGATGCTGGCGAAGGGACTTGAACCCGCAACCTGCTGATTACAAATCAGCTGCTCTACCAATTGAGCTACGCCAGCGATCACCTGGGAGGCGGTGCGTGCCGCCTCCCTGACCGAGCCTGGCTTAAACGGGCCCCGCGTCTTCGTCAAGCCCCCAGCGATCAGCGAGAGATCTCCGGCAGGGGCGCGAACCATTCGGGAGGTAGCTTGGGATCGATCGCGATCGAGTTCACTCGTACGTCGTCGATGATCCCTCCGTCGCGACGGGTGACCACCCGACCAGGGTACACGATCTCCCCTTCCTCGGTGTAGTCGGAGAACTCGTAAGTCAGCGCCTCGTCGAACGTGACGCGCCTCACGCGGTGATCGTCGGCGCCGATCTCCAGCCGCATCGGCCCCGCGACCGCGTCGCCTTCGAACACCCACACCTGGACGCCGGGTTGGGAGGGCGCCGCCACTAGCCGGGTGAACTCCCGCCGGTCGATCTGGTCGGCCAAGGTGAGGACGAGCGGGATCACCGAGGTCGGCCCGAGCGACTCGAGCAGATCCCTCGCCTTGCCGCCGCTCTGCTCGGCCCAATCGGCCCCGTCGATCGAGGCCACCGCTCGATCGCCCACCACTCGGGTCTTGCTCGCGACCACGTCTCCCTCGACCGGCACGATCTGGCAGTACAGCGCGCCGTCCATCGCCGCCCACCGGTGATCGACGACCCGACCGTCGGGCAACGTGCGCCGGAACGCGAACGCCACCGGGCCGGTGCGCAGCTTCTCTCCGAGGCCTGGGCGGAGGTGATGGGCATCGAGGACGCTCTGGAGGTCCACCCCGGCAGGGGCTTCGGCCTCGCGGGCCGGTCCGATCACCGAACCGTCCGGGCCGACCTCCACCACCCCCAGCTCGATCCCGGCTTCCGCTCCGATCTCGCGTGCCGCTACCTCCGCCGACGCCGCGTCGGCGAACCCGTCGACCCGCACCAGGTACCTCCACCCGGCGGTCGGATCGTGGCGGCGCACCACGCTCGCGTCGAACCCCGCGTCGCGGGCGAGCTTCTCCACGCGCTCGGGCTCGACGCGATCCGCGCGCTCGGCGCTTTCGAGGTACCAATCGTTGGCGAACGCGATCGACGACAGCAGCAGCAGCATCGGGGCACTCGGGGAGGTGGGGGGATCGATGGGGATGAACGACGAGGAGATCGAGCGGGTCGTGGGCGAGCTCCGGAGCGGGCTGCTCGGGATCGGACTCCAAACGGCCTGGCAGCCGTCGCGCGAT